>DAOVQI010000119.1 GCA_030628785.1 Bacteroidota bacterium | reverse complement strand
ACGTGTTTCTTCATCGAAATGCTCGAGTTTCAGTTTCTGATCCTGAACAGATTGCATGAAAGCAGCGCCAAGTATCGACCGGGAAAGATTGTTCTCCCTAATATAATCAGATATGGATTCAGGAATTCCAATACGTTTTTGAAGAACAAATTTTTTGAAATCAATGGTAGAAAATAAATCTTCAATACCATGGACAGAATCAAGTATGATTAATTTCTTGTCTGCCTTTGTTTCATCATTTGCAAAAAGATTCTTTTTCAAATCATCATAAAGTTTTCTTCCTTCATTATCATCATCAGTTATTACAATATAATCGAGTCCCCAGCCAAGCAAGAGATTCACCAGGTTTCCAACATTCGACACATCGGTAGCAGGCAGAAAGTAAACTTTTTTATTAAAATCGATCAGTTTTAAGAAAGCTGTTAAATAATAATAAGTTGTGATATCTTCAAGGATTACATTGTTTTCCTGTTGTATAAATTGCTGTTCCGATAGTCTTGATCCCATAAGAGTATAGATGGGCGACAAGGTATCCGACGAGGCTGCCGTGAGGGATTTTGCATCATATATAACGGTTTCACTTTTTTCTTCATCTTCAACTGCCCGTTGAACTGCACGGAGCCTGTACAATTTGTCGAGATCGATCAAATGAGGAGAATGAGTGGAATAGATGATTTGCATTTTGTCTTTGATAAAATCAAAAACTTTAAGCACATCTTCCTGGGCTCTTGCATGAAGGCTCAGTCCCGGTTCATCGATCAGAAGGATCTTACTTTTTATTACATTGGATTGTGCCGTAGCTTTAAGTTCAAGATAAAATGACAAAAACCAACGAACTCCCCTGCTTCTTTGTTTGGGATATAACCGCTCGTAACGATCTCTTATCCAGAATTCGAGATATGGGACACCACTTTTTTCAGAATGAGAATAATCGTAGTGTTCCAATTCAAAATTTATGTTGATCTTATTTTCTTTTCCTATCTTCTGCTGCCAAAAATCATGGAAACTGACTGTTATTTCTCTATTAAGTAGTTCAATTTTTTGTTTTAAAATCCTGTTACTGCTTTGTTGAAAAAACCCAGCATCAAGTCCTGAAACCATAAGAAAATTCCTGGCAGCCTTATATCCTTCAACGTTTTTATTTTGATCTAAAATATCGTCAAGGTCAATCCGGTTTGGAAGCAAACTGCTAAAATCTTCAAACATTACAAACTCAGGGATATGGTCATATATATCATTACCAGCTTCTTCCTGGGAATAATACCGGTCGATATGTGGTTGTTCCTTCAACGCTTCTTTTTCAGCGATTGAAACATTCTTCCCTGATAACACCTTAAATGCAACTATCTTTTTTAGAATGGCTTCTTCCCTTGATCTTTCATATTCCCTGAGTGCCTTAACGTATCGTTCGTTGGTAATATCCAGTTGTAATTGGGCAGCTCTTTTTTCGTTTTCGGTATCGGCATTATCAAACAAATACTGACTGTTCCTTAATTCTTTATAGGAGTTATCCAATTCTTTCCCGGATTGTTCGAATTCTTTCCAGGCTTCCCGGCTTATCTCTGCGCACCTTGTTTTTTCTTTTACCTCATTGGCCTCCCTCTGTTTATCTTCAGCGATACTCTTCTTTATTTCAAGTTTTTTCCTTGCCTGTTCCAAATTTAGTTTTGCTCCCGTAAACTTTTTTTCCGCTTTGGCTTTAAGCTCAGAAGTAGTTGATGATTTTAACATTTTTTGAGCCTCAGCAAATGTTAATTTTGCTTTCTCTAAAACGTGAGCCGCTTTTTCTTTCTCCTGGCTGGCACTAACTGAACTATCTATTGCCTTGTTTTTTTGCAGGATGGCCTTTTCAATTTTCTTAAGAACTTTATTGTCTTTTTCCTTTAACTGTTTCTCATGCTCAGAAAATAATCCGTTTATTTCATCACCTCCCAGAATAACTCTGCTTGATAGATCATCATTCCAAATCCTTGTAAGGCATATTTTTCTCACTTCCTGGATTTTTTTATTTACTCCCCTGGGTAACAATTTTTCATTTAGAATGGTATTTACCTGATTACGGGAAATTTCAAACAAACAGGAAACAATGGGTAAGCTCAAATCGCTTCGAAGTACATCCTCAGATATTTTCCCGTCATAGAAACTATATAAGGCTTCAAGGATCGATGTTTTTCCCGACTCATTTTGTCCGATAAGACCCGTTACATTGTCAGGCGATAAATAAGTCCAATCCGAATCAATGATGGAACGGTAATTGTGTATACGAAATCCCAGAAGTCTCATTGTTTCTATATGTTTGAAGGGATGTTTATGCTAAAGTACAAAAAATAATAAATCTTTGGCTATATCCTAACACCCAAAATCAGGATATCATCAACCTGATCCAGCTTGCCTTTCCAGTTTTGAAAGGTAGAAACCAGGTGTGTTTTTTGATCCTGTAATGGTTTTTTGTGAATATCGAGCAATAACTGTTTGAAGGGTTTATACTTAAACTTTTTTCCAAGTGGGCCTCCGAACTGATCTGCAAATCCATCAGAGAAGGCATAAATCATATCTCCCGGTTCGAGTTGCAGGTTATGGTTTGTAAAGGACTGTTCCATGATGCCACTGATCCCTATCGGCATTTTATCCGGCTTTATTTCTTCCAGGAGATTATTCCGGATAAGGTATAACGGGTTATTGGCTCCGGAGTATTGAAGTTCCAGCGTTTGTGGGTTGAATATGCACAATGCAATATCCATTCCATCTTTGGATTCGCAACCCTCACCTGTTTGATGCAGGGCTTTCATTATTTTTTCTCGAAGCTGGTTGAGTATCCTGTTAGCTTTCAACTGGCATTTCTCTGTCATGATCTCATTCAGGAAGGAAATACCCAAAATGCTCATCAGGGCTCCCGGAACGCCATGACCGGTACAATCAGCAGCTGTAAATAAAATATTGGCACCCATTCGGTAAGCCCAATAGAAATCACCACTGATGATATCTTTTGGTAAATAAAGGATAAAGTTGTCAGGCAGTAACCTGTTTATCAGGTTTTCAGGGGGTAATAATGCCGATTGTATTAAACTGGCATATTCGAAACTGTAGATAATTTCCTTCTTTTGACTGGCAATCTCATCTCTTTGCCGCCTCAGTTCTTCATGTAGATCTTTATCAGCCATTTAATTAACCCTTCTTTTGATATTTGGTATGTTACCAATATTTTCTTTTTCACGGTTAGGCTTTTACTTAAAAAATCCTTACCCTGCAAAATAATTCAGGACAAAAATAATAAGGGGCAAAGTTAACAGGCTTAATATGGTACTGACGAAAAAATTTTCTGTAGCATGTCTGTCATCAGCACCAAACGATTTGGCTAAAACCACCATTACGGCCATACATGGCATAGCAGCCTGTAAAATAACCACGGAGAATGCCGTTTGATCCATTTCCAATAACAAAAGGGTATTAACCCATTTTAACAGTAAAATCAATACAAGAGGAAGAAGTACCATTTTGTTTATACTTAGCACAAAAACATATCCATGCCGGAATATCCCGCTAAGGTTGGTTTGAGCTAAAATAGCCCCAATGTAAATCATTGAGAGATAAATTGTCGTCTTGCCAAGCCCTTTTAATGGTATATGGATAATGTTTGGTATTTTAAATCCTATTATCATTACCAAAATCCCCAAAACAAATGCAAATGTATTGGGATTCAGCAAGTTTTTAAAATTTTGATTAATATTTGTACTGCTACCCCTATTAAAAACGTATACACCAAAAGTCCACATAACAATACTCGAGGCTAAATAAAACAGGGTTGCATATAGTAAACCCTCACCTCCCGGAAATAAAGTATCAATTAATGGGAAACCAAGGAAAACTATATTGCCGAACATTGTATGCAGAATATGAATGGTTTCAGCCTGCTGGTCCAGTTTTTGTACTTTGGTGGAGATCAATCCTCCCAAATACATGAAGAAAATAACCAAAAAAGAAAACAATAAAACAAGAAGGCCATTCTTAGCTATTTCAGAAGTTAATCTGAGCTCCGAAAAGGTTGTAAGTATTAATAATGGAAGGGTGATATTAAAAATCAGACTGGCTAAACCTTCTTTAACCTCACTTTTTACAACATTGAGTCTTGTTGCAATAACTCCAATTACTACCAGAATAGCAAGGAAAAGGATTTGGTTTAGTATGATTTCAAATTGCATGTTGCTACAAATATATTCGTTTAATTCGGATTACCTAAAAAGAATTAAGTATGCTATTATCCCGGAAATAATGCATAAAAAAGAAGTGACTAAATAAAGAAGTGACTAAAGTGCCTAAATGAAGAAGTGCCTAAAGTGACTAAAGTTGAAAGTGACTAAATAAAGAAGTGCCTAAAGTTAATGAGACTACACTTTTATGATCCGTCAGTTGGCTGATCGGGATCTGAAATGCCTGGAATGCCTAAAATAATCTAAATCGAAGAATTATTTATACTTTCGCATTTGCAACTGTTTTTGCAACTCCATTCGTATATTTTCACACAGGGAAGAAGCTTTCGGAAAATTTCATACTAAATAAAATTGTTAAAGCACACAATGAAAGGTTTTTTTGAGCGACATATTTATGGCATTCTGGGTACGATTATCGTTCATTTGATTATTGCTATAATATTCATGTTGATCAAGCTTTCCACCACTAACCAGTTGAGAACCAAAGCGGTGCTGATTAGTTTTGAATCCATTGAAGAAAAGAATGAACCTGATCTTTTGGAAATTCCGGAAAGGTTGGTGGAAATGCTTGATAATGAGGAATACTGGGCTAACATAGCTGCAAACATTGCAAGTACTGCGGATGAAGATTTTAATATTGATGAATACATAAATCAGATCAAAGAAGAGTTAATTGCCAGTGGTGAAATCTCTGAAGATAATTTTCTTGAACAAGAAAAAAACAGGATACAGGACGCATTTCTTCCAGGAGAGACAACCTTTAAAGACCAATCGCAACCGGAAGAAGAGGATAGTCTTTCATCTGCTGAAATGGCGGCATCCTACAGCGGCCTCACCCGTATCTATTATAATTTGCCCGGGCGAAATCACAAAAGACTTCTTTTACCCATATATAAATGCGAAGGAGATGGAAAAGTTGTTCTGGCCATTATTGTAGATCAAAAAGGCTTTGTTCTTTCAGTCAATGTTATAAAGGAAGAATCTTCCGCGGATGATTATTGTTTATATGATGCTGCAAAAACAGCCGCATTAAGGTCAAAGTTCAATGCAAGTCTCTCTGCGACCATACGACAAAAAGGGACTCTTACCTATCATTTTGTAGCTCAATAAATTTTAATACTGTTACACTAAAAGAAATGACTAAATGAAGAAGTGCCTAAAGTGACTAAAGTGACTAAAGTTTAAAGTGACTAAAATAATAAAAGTCGAAAAGTCAAAGGTCGAAAGGTCAATTTATTTAATAGGGTCATTCAATTGTTATACGATGGTCATTAAAACCGTCAAACAGTCGAAAGTCTAAGAGTGAAAATATTTTCCCTTGGACTCTTAGACCTTTGGACCCTTAGACTCTGCGACCCTGTCGGCCTTTAGGCAGGTTACTCACTTTAGTCACTTTAGTTCACTTTAAACTTCTTCTCAACTTTAGTTCACTTTTAACTTCCTCTTCATTTTAGGCATTTTAGCTCATTTTAGTCATTAATTAAGGGATGGATCGTTATAGTCATAAGGTTTAATCAATTCCGGTGTATTTTTATCAACCCCTTTCTGAGTTATTAGTCGCGAAATGGTATGAGCCCTCATAAGATTTTGATCCAGGGGTTTTAGAAGTTTAAGCGAATCGTCCAGAGGGCGGCTGGTATCCAGCCATTCCTGCTCTTTATCCGGTTCAAGTATGACCGGCATTCGTTTTTTGAGATTATGAATTTTTGCCATCAGCGGGTTAGCTTCTGTTGTAATCAGGCTGAACGTATTATGGACTTCACCAGTATTCTTGTTTTTCCAGGTATCAAATATCCCTGCAAAAGTACAAATCTGATCATCTTTCAGATAGATATAATAAGGGTATTTTCTGTTATTCATGCTTTGCCACTCATAAAACCCCCGTGATAAAATCAAACATCGTTTTGACCTGACCGGTGCTTTATAAGAGGGCTTTTCCGTGAGGGTTTCTGCCTTTGCGTTAAAGGTTTTTGTCCGGATGCTGCTGGCCTGATCTTCATCTTTGATCCAATAAGGAATTAAGCCCCATTGAAAAAGTTTGATATACTCAGGTGAGTTTGAACAAATTACAGGAAGTTTAGGTAAAGCAAAAGCAGAGTAGTAATAGCTGGGTCTGTATTCATCCGGATCAAGGAGTTTCTTATTAAATCTTCTTTCCATTTCCTCCTTGACGATGTTCAGGTTAACTGTAAAACACATGAATTGGTCTTTGGTTTATAGTTTCAAGTTTACTCACTCCCACAAGCCTTCCCACAACCTGTTCGTGAAGTTTGGTTTCCACTTCGTTCCAACCAAACGTTCTGGTTCCATGATACGAGTTACAGTTATGGATTCTGGGTTCCATGTTTCGAGTTCCGTATTTCGGATTTTCAGAGCAGTTCTTAAAATTCTCCTTCTTAGAAAGGAGGAGTACCCGACCAACGGGAGGGGGAGGTGGTTGATTCTTAGTTAAACAACCACCCCCAATTTTGCGCTTTGCTATCTTACTGGAGACTGTAGACTACCTATCCCGAAAATTAGAAAATCTCTGATTTGCGTTAATTTTCGAGGATCCTCAAAAAAATATGAAATCAAAGATTTCTGTTTTTTCGGGACTGCAGACTTCTTCAAGATTCCTGCTCCTTTCATAACTACTTGTACGGCCCTTCCTGCTTTCTTTCCGACTCTGCCATGTTCTCCAAACTCTGCCAGGTCTTTTCCCAGCCGAATACAATTCGACTCTACAATCTGTTAATACCAAATTTTTTCTAAAAGTTTCTTAACAAAAGGTTTGAGATCTTCGGGAACAATTTGATATAACTTATCAAAATCGGGTAAAACTTCCTTGTTGGTGGTTAAATCCTCCAGATTTTCAGGAGGTGGTGGGACAGAACTACCACCGATATAAGGTAATGTTTGCCAACCTTCTTTAAATTCTTTAAACAAAGGCAATATCTCCATTGCAATGATGTTGTATATAATCCGGTTTCCAAGGGTTCGTTCATTGTGGATTTTTCTTATTTCTTTTTTCAGCCAATCACCGGACACCTGGAATTGATAAAGATCGACTTTATCAACCGCTTCCCTTAATATTTCATTTTTGAAATTATTAAATACATCGAAATTTTTATAGTAATCTGAATCGTGGGGTTGATTTTCCCACTTTTCGGACAGAAAATCCAAGAAGTAAAATGATGCAACATGACAAATAATTTCAATAAACCAATTGATAACTCTTGGATCACAATAGATATGTGCCAATTCATGAGTAAACTGATAGGTTGTTCTTCCAAAAGTGATATGTCCAACATCCAAACCTATTTTATAATATTCTTGATTTAAAGGCCAGTAGAGCCGGTGATCATAATATAAGGCATTAACCAAAATAACCGGCTTAAACCCGAGTGGTGGTCCTCCCGGAATCAACATGGAAATTTCATCAGCTATTTGATCAATAACCAAAGCAATGCTTTCATTGTACTCCTTTTTTTCCCAAATAGCATATTTTATCTCCCAGGCCTTGGTTTTTCTGGTATCCGATTTAGCCATTTTACATTTTTTTTGTAATTAAATTTCAATATACATTTTTTTTTTAAAATCTCCAAAGTTACCTGGTATTTAAAAACACGAAGAGGGAACTAATCTAAACGATTAACTCCCTCTTCCACTTTTCTAAATCCCGTAAGACCCAGAAAGCGCCAAGTTACGGTTATTATGACTTCCACTTTCCGGTTATATCCTTTTCAGATAGTCTCCTTCCGGTTTCTGAAACTGGTGATGCGCCACTTTCTCAAGTTTTGCATTTCCAGGCTCTGGCTCTTTAAAGGACTCATAAGCACCCAGTTCTTGCGAACATGACCCTTATGAGCTGAATTTGTTCCGGTTCTCCTGTTGCCAGGAAAACGTTCCCAAGTCCTCCTTTTGAAGCTCAACCAAAGAAGTAGATTCCGAAGAATCTGGCTGCGATGGCTGTGATTCGGTCTGGTTCCACTTTTGCAAGTTTCCCTTTTCCGTATCAGCGCTTCTCAAGCCTGCCTTTTATCACTCACTTGGTATGAACAAATATAAATACTCATTTCATCCCCACCAAACATTTTAATTATTCCTTGTCAACAAAGTATTCACATAGGTTATTAACAATTGTTAATAAGTCAAAAAAAGCCTAAATATCTCATTATCAATTGTTTTAGTTAATAAATAAAAACATGAAACCAGACCATAAAAAATATAATATAAAAGTGATTAGTGAAGATTAAAGGAGCACATTTAAAAGTAATAACATCAGAAAAAAATTATAATTTTGCATTTTAATATTATATGTATATTTACGTT
>DAOVQI010000166.1 GCA_030628785.1 Bacteroidota bacterium | reverse complement strand
GCGGGGGTAGGATTCGAACCTGCGACCTTTGGGTTATGAGCCCAACGAGCTACCACTGATCCACCCCGCAATGTATCGTTCTGTCTTAGATTCTTTTTTTTTGCGTTTGCAAATATACATTTTGTTTTAGTTTTCTCAAAATAAAAAATGTATTTTTCAAAGCCGTTGAAACTGTGGGTTTACGATGGTTTCCTGAAAAAAATCTTATCCATTTTTCAATTCTTTGATTAGCCTTAATCTTCCTTTTTTATAGCTTCAAAAACCAAATTTGAAATTTCTTCAATTTTATTCTTATCATTAATCGAAGAAACTTTCCCTTGAATTAAAAATTTTCTTAATGTAAAAATCTTGTTACACCTAATTTCACTATCCTTTGGTAAAGATCTGGATAAAAAACTATTATCCAATAAAAAAGAGAATGGAGTAATTCTGATAGTAGTAGTAACAGGTAATAATATTAGATCAGCGTCCAGTTTGTTTGAATCAGAGTTTGATATTATGGTTGCTGGCCGTAATTTACTTTTACTTGGATCATCTGAAAATGGAAAGTTTAATTTTACTATATCGCCCTGCTTAAAATTCAAAATATTTACTTTTAAACATTAGATAAAAATTCATCCCAATGATCATTTACCTTATGATTCCAGATATCTGATAATGATTCTTCTGTTGCTTTAAGATATATGTCTTCAAACCCCTCCGGTCTTGGGAACAACTCTTCAGAGGATTTTTCAAAAATTCCAGTAAAGTCCTCAAATTTATTTTCAATATATATATGAACTTTCGGAATGGTTTCGGCAATTAAGAATCCCCAAACAAAATCTTCATTGGCACAAATAATAGGATTCCATCTTGGTATAAAAAATATTCCTTCAGATTCTGCTTGTTTAGATTTATTTGAACCAGACTCTAAAATTGGAATTTGAATATAGGATTCAAGGGTGCCTGTTATATTGTTATTCATTACTTACTCAATTTAATAAATTGGATTTAATGTTTTTAAAAAAGCCGGCTTTAATAATTCAAAAAACAATTTCTTCTCTATTAAATGTCCTTTCTCAATAATTTTCTTAGTGTCTCTAAAAAAGGAATTTAAATTTTTATCAAGCATAGTATCAATATCAATAATCGATCCAATTACAGATGTTTTTTCTTTCTTTGAATAATTTGCCTTATTGGCAATTTGCAATAGATTTGAAAAATCCTCATCAGGTAATTCTATTCTAATAAATGTTGGGTCTCCTAATAGTTGATTATCACCAAATAATATTTTTAGATTTATTTTTTCAAATATATCTATCTCCTTGAAAAAATTTGTGTATCTAATACCAAGTCTTTTTATAGTACTAACGATATTCAACTTCTTAACTTTCCCAAAGATTTCATATATTGTTGCAGAATAATTATCCCATCCTTTATAGATATCTGGTTGGTTTATTGATAAAACCCGAGGACCGACTTGAATAAGATTGTTACCATTTTTTAGAGTATAGTATGGCTTAAAAATTAAATTAATATCCTTTTCGCGTATTTGTTCAGGGATATCCAAAATAGGTAATTTCTCAACCGTAGGGTATTTATCTTTAAATTCATTGTAAATTACTCCAAAAACAGCACTTGGATGAATATTTGTTGAAAAACGGATTTCAATTATTGCATCAACAATTGGGCATGGATCAATTTTTCTTGGTAATTCCATTATTACGAGATCAAATAATACTATTTAAGACAATTTATGAAAAAATATTTTAGCCTGACGTATTCATAAATATTATCATTTTTCAATATTTATGAATAGTACAGGCTAACCCTGACTGAGAAAAATCAATAGTTGAGAATTCTCAACTATTGGTTTTTCTTACGTCAGCAGAAAAATTCATAGAATTCATAAATTTTTCAGGTTAGATTAAAAACGTAGTAAAAGTAAAAAAAATATTAAACTAACGGTTGAAAATTATAGAATGATAAGCCGGAAATTAATTAACCTAATGTTTACAGAAAGAATGACCCCGGCGGGGTCACATTATTGTAGAATTAGGATGTATAAAAGAATACCGGTCCAACTACCTGATCTCAACCGGGAGATATCGGTTACTCACTGCGTTCGTGAGAACACTCCGATAGCTATCGGGGTTTAGTTCATGGACCGGAACAGGAAAAATATCCTTTATAGGACTAATCGACAAAATTAGTAGTAAATCATAGCTTCCCGCCCGACTGATCAGTTACTGTCCTAAATTATACGTAAATCCTTATGAATTGAGCAAGTGATTGGTTAAATTTGACTTTAATTTTATAAAAGAACTTAATGAAAAACTTCGGGGAAACAGCTAATTTCATATGGAGCATAGCAGAACTATTGCGAGGCGATTATAAACAATCCGAGTATGGCAGGGTTATTCTGCCTTTTACGATTTTAAGGCGACTGGATTGTGTTCTCCAACCTGCCAAGGAAAAGGTTCTTGAAAAGCTTGCCCATGTCCGGAAAATGAAAATCCAAAACATCGACCCTATTCTCAATAAAGAAGCGGGTTACAAATTCCACAATAGAAGTAAGTACGATTTTGACAAACTGATAGCCGACCCGGAAAACATCGCAGCAAACCTGCGGGCTTACATCAACGGCTTTTCGGATAATGCAAGGGAAATCTTCGAGCATTTCAAACTCGATGAACAAATAACACGCCTGGATGATGCCAATCTGCTGTTCATGGTGACGAAGCAGTTCCAGGAGATAAATATCCACCCCGACAAAGTATCCAACAACCATATGGGATATATCTTCGAGGAACTTATTCGTAAATTTTCTGAAATCTCCAATGAAACGGCCGGAGAGCACTTCACTCCAAGGGAGGTTATCCGCTTAATGGTTAACATCCTCTTCCTGAACGACCGTGACATTCTGACCAGGGAAGGAAAAGTGGAGACCATGTATGATTGCTGTGCAGGAACCTCAGGCATGCTGAGCATAGCCGAAGAATACTTGGCAGAGCTTAATCCCAATGCTCACCTGGAAGTATTTGGACAGGAACTGAACCCTGAATCCTATGCCATTTCCAAAGCCGACCAAATGGTAAAAGGACACGAAGCAGACAACATAAAGCTTGGGAACAGCCTGTCCAATGACCATTTTGCCGGTTCAAAATATTCTTACATGTTGACCAATCCCCCCTTTGGAGTGGAGTGGAAAAAGGTACAAAAAGAGGTGAAAAGGGAACACGAGGAACTGGGATTTGGCGGCAGGTTTGGTGCAGGATTACCCCGTATCAGCGACGGGTCCTTCCTTTTCCTGCTGCATTTAATATCAAAAATGAGACCAACAGACGGGGGTTCAAGAATTGGTATTGTGTTTAACGGTTCCCCATTGTTTTCCGGGGGAGCAGGAAGCGGGGAAAGCAATATCCGTAAATGGATTATCGAGAACGATATGCTGGAAGCCATCATAGCCCTGCCCGACCAGTTGTTTTATAATACAGGCATATTCACTTACCTGTGGTTTGTGACCAATCGTAAACCTGATAACCGTAAAGGTAAAATCCAGCTTATCAATGCAGTCTCCTTCTATGAGAAAATGTCCAAAAGCCTTGGGAATAAACGGAATTACATCACCGACGACCAGATTGCCGAAATTACCCGCATTTATGGCGACTTTGAGGAAGGGGAATACAGCAAAATATTCGATAACGAAGACTATGGTTACAACCGCATTACGGTGGAGCGACCTTTACGAGACCAAAATGGGAATATTATCAGGGATTCCAAAGGACAACCCAAACCCGACACCAATCTAAGAGATTATGAAAACGTGCCCTTGAAAGAAGATATCCGGAAATACTTTGAACGGGAGGTTTTGCCGCATGTGCCAGACGCTTGGATAAATAAAACGAAAACAAAAATAGGCTATGAAATACCTATGACTATGCACTTTTATAAATACAATCAATTACGCCCCTTATCTGATATTAAGAGTGATATTTCTGAAATAGAAAACTTAATAAAACAAATCACTGGTAGTATTCTCGAACTTTGAAACAGAAAAAGTTAAAATATATTGCGAAAATTAATCGTGATGTGCTAAATAACAGTACAGCTGATGATTATGTTTTTAATTACATAGATATCAGTTCTATTGGAACTGGGGATATAAAACAAGACCTAATTGAATTAAGTTTTGCTGAATCACCGTCAAGAGCAAGAAGAATTGTCCATGTAGGAGACACAATTATATCAACAGTTAGAACTTATTTAAAGTCAGTGTGCCATTTTGAAGTAATAGATACAAATACAATCGCTTCAACAGGATTTGCAGTTCTTACTCCAAATAAGGGAGTCCACCCAAAGTACCTTTATTACTCTGTCCTATCAAATGATTTTATTGAAGATGTTTGTGCCAGGTCAACAGGCGTAAGCTATCCTGCAATTAGTGAATGGGGATTAGGTCAGATTCCGATTTTTATTTGGGATTATTCAGAACAGAAAAAAATTGCTTCCTTCCTTGACCAGAAATGCTCTCAGATAGATGCCCAGATAGAGAAAAAGCAGAAGTTGGTTGAGCTAAAAAAAGAAGAGCGTACTGCACTTATCAACCAGGCAGTGACCAAAGGTCTCGATCCCAAAGTTCCCATGAAAGACTCAGGCATCGAATGGCTGGGAGAGATACCAGAGCATTGGAAGGTGAAAAGGTTGAAGTATGTATCAATGGTGCAACCAAGCAATGTTGATAAAAAAAGTAATGAAGGTGAATTATCTGTTTTATTATGTAATTACGTAGATGTTTATATGAATGAAATTATTGATAATTCAATTACTTTTATGAAAGCAACAGCAAACAATAATGAAATTGAGAAATTCAAATTAATAATAGATGATGTTTTAATTACAAAAGACTCTGAAACACCAGATGACATTGCTGTTCCTGCTTTAGTGAAAATTGAAAAAGATAATTTATTATGTGGCTATCACTTAGCACAAATTAGATCAAACAAATCCGATTTAAACGGAGAATATTTGTTTAGACTATTTCAGTCGAAAGCTTTTAACAAAAATTTTTCTGTTGCAGCCAATGGAATTACTAGGTTTGGACTAGGTGTAGATTCTATTAAGAATGTTGTTATTACACTTCCACCTGTTCCCGAACAAATTGCAATCGCTACCCATATCCATCGTGAAACGGGACGGATCGATGCAATCATCGAAAAAACCCAGAAGCAAATAGAATTATTAAAAGAATACAAAACCACATTGATTTCGGAGGCGGTGACGGGAAAAATTATACCCGCTTAGCGGATTGAGAATTGGAAATTTGCCAAAAGCATCCCCTTGAGAGGAACCGTTTAGCGTATTGATATAATTTATCAGAGAACACTATCAGTGTTCGATTATTGTAGAAGAAAACCAATTATATGGAACACGGATGACACAGATAACACAGATATACACAGAAAAAAAGATATTTACAAATGATAGAAAATGAAGTTTGATGCATAAATATTTTAAATCCGTGTCATCCGTGTCATCCGTGTTCTATTCTTATTTATATTGCGGTCTTACTACAATCCCGCCTAACCGGCGCCAGTCGGTCAGGAATCCAAGGCCGATTGCCTTGTCTTTGGATAGTAATTTTAATGTTGAGAGAAACTAATATTTACCTATGCATTATCCGGATGAATCATAACAAATTCAAGAGGCTGAAATAATTTAAGATTGAAATGAGCACAACTAATATACACACCGAACAAACCTTCGAAGAATCCATCGAACATAGCCTGCTGACTTCAGGAGGTTTTCAAAAAGGCCTTCAAGAGGACTTTGACCGTAAACTGGCACTGGACAGGTCAACCGTTATCTCTTTCCTGCAAACCTCCCAGTCTAAAGCATGGGAAAAGATTTCCAAAGTTCATGGAGCGGATGTGGAGACCAAAGTCATCAACCGGCTGGTCCGTGAACTGGATTTAAGAGGCATCCTTGACGTGTACCGGAAAGGATTTACCGATTACGGTGTTAAGTTCAAAATGGCTTATTTCCGGCCCGAAACCGCCCTGAACCCCGAATCGGAAAGACTTTATAACCTGAACCAATTAAAGATTATCAGACAACTCCATTATGATCCCCGGAACGAAAATTCCCTGGATATTGTCCTGTTCCTTAACGGTCTTCCTGTTGTTACCATGGAACTGAAAAACCAGTTCACAGGTCAGGATGTTTCGGATGCGAAGAAACAATTTGCTTACGACAGAGATCCCAAAGCTCAAATATTCCAGTTTAAGAAAAGAGCCCTGGTCCATTTCGCGGTTGATACCGATACAATCTATATGACCACCCGCCTTAAAGGTAAAAATACAAAGTACCTGCCATTCAACTTAGGATATAATAACGGAGCAGGCAACCCTCCCAATCCAAACGGATACCGTACTTCATACCTCTGGGAAAACATCCTGGCTAAAAATTCCCTCATGGATATCATTGGCAGATTCCTGCATCTTGAGGTGGAAGAGTATGACTTCAGCGGACAAAAGAAGAAAAAGGAAAAATTAATATTTCCCAGGTTCCACCAGTTAGATGTAGTAAGGAAACTTACCGCTGATGCCAAAAAGAGAGGTTCAGGGAAAAATTACCTGGTACAGCATTCCGCGGGAAGCGGGAAGAGCAATTCTATCGCATGGCTGTCATACCGCCTTGCCAGCCTGCACGATGCCAACGATAAAAGAGTCTTTAATTCGGTGATTGTCGTAACCGACAGAAGGGTCCTGGACCAACAACTGCAAAACACCATATACCAATTTGAGCATAAACAGGGAGTCGTTCAGAAAATAGATAAGCATTCCGGTCAGCTTGCCGAAGCCCTGGAGAAAGGCTCCAATATTATTATCACCACCCTTCAGAAATTCCCTTTTGTTTTAGATAAGATTGGAGAGCTCCCGACCCGCAACTATGCGGTAATCATTGACG
>DAOVQI010000283.1 GCA_030628785.1 Bacteroidota bacterium | reverse complement strand
GATTTGAGCGCAATCGATCATGTGTTTTGCTGGCTGGGAAATGCTGATATTCTTCTTGTAATTATTAAGTTGATTGAGGATAAAATGAATGCCGGCTATGATATGGAACGGGTAGGTGTTCAGGCTATTATATTAGTAGAGGACTCAATCAGGTTTATATCTGCCTACCTTCCCAATGTATATAAAATTATTTTGAAGCAATCAAGGGATTTTCAGCAAGAAGCTTTGAATGAACATCAAAAGATGCTCAGAATGAGGGGCCGCTCTAAAATCCTTCTTGCTACCTCTTTCGAAGAAGCAATGGAATTATATGAAAAATATAAGTTCAATGTTTTGGGTGTCATTTCGGATATCAGTTTTGAAAGGAAGGGAAAAAAAGATACTGAAGCAGGAATTGCTCTTTGTAAGAAAGTGAAAGAAGATGACAGCCATATGCCCTTTCTTTTACAATCATCTGATTTAAAATATAAAGATCTGGCTGAAAAACTGGAGGTGGGTTTTATCCATAAGTATTCCAAATCATTGTCTATAGAGCTCAGGAACTTTATTATTCAGAACCTTGCTTTTGGACCATTCATTTTCATCGATCCGAAAACGATGAAAGAAATTGCCAGGGCAACTGATTTGCAAAATTTTCAACAGCTATTGCTAACCATACCCGATGATACACTTGAGTACCATACCAGTAGAAACCATTTCTCAAAATGGTTAAATGCGCGGGCATTATTTCCTATTGCACAGATGTTTAAATTCCTGAGATTAGAGGATTTCAATTCCCTGGCCGATATCCGCAGGTTTATCTACATAGCTATATCGAGTTTCCGGATGGGAAAGGGCAGGGGGGTTATTGCAAAATTTGATAAAAACAATTTCGACGAATACCTGATATTTTCCAGGGTGGGTGAAGGATCCATCGGTGGTAAAGCCAGAGGACTGGCTTTTATCAACTCCATCATTAAAAAGAATAAATTCTTTAATCGATTCGATGACATCATCATAACCATTCCAAGAACAGTAGTACTAAGTACTGATTTATTTGATGAGTTCATGGAAAATAATAACCTCTATAAAATCGGATTATCTGAATTAAGTGATGAGGAAATTCTCGATTTTTTTATTAAGGCTGAATTACCCGGATGGGTTTACCAGGATTTGTATGCATTCCTGTCAGTGGCAAAAAAATATCCCATTGCAATTCGTTCTTCCAGCAAACTTGAGGATTCCCATTACCAACCTTTTGCCGGTGTGTATTCAACCTATATGATTCCAAGGGAGAAGGATAACAAACTCATGGTTAAATATCTTTCGGATGGCATTAAAGAAGTATATGCATCAGTATATTATAAAAACAGTAAAGCCTATATGGCGGCTACAGCTAATGTGATTGATGAAGAAAAAATGGGAATTATACTTCAGGAAGTGTGTGGAACAAGACATGAAAACAGATTTTATCCTAACATTTCAGGAGTTGCAAGGTCAATCAATTTTTATCCGATTGGACCGGAAAAACCGGAAGACGGAATTGCCAACGTTGCTTTGGGACTGGGAAAACTAATTGTTGACGGAGGAGTATCATTGCGATTCTCACCAAAATATCCAAAAAAAGTACTCCAACTTTCAACTCCGGAGATGGCTTTAAAAGAAACACAGAAACAATTTTATGCTCTTGATCTGACACCAGGTAGTTTTGTTCCTTCAACAGATGAATGTGTTAATATTTTAAAGTTAAAAGTCAGTGAAGCCGAAAAAGATGGTGTGCTAAAATATGTGGCCTCAACCTATGACTTTCATAATAATGTGATAAGAGATGGTATTCATGAATCCGGAAAAAAAATTATTACCTTCTCAAACATCCTGAACCATAATATTTTTCCGTTAGCAGAGATCCTGCAATCGCTATTGGAATTGGGACAGAAGGAAATGAACAACCCGATTGAAATAGAATTTGCCGTAAATCTCGATCCGCCTCCGGGTGCACCTAAAATTTTTAGTTTCCTGCAAATCAGACCCATTGTTGAAAGTGAACAGGCAGCAATTATCAAATTGGATGAGATAAATAAAGAAGAAACGATCATTATTTCTGATTCAGTTCTTGGAAATGGAATACTTAAAGGATTATCTGATCTCGTCTATGTAAAACCTGAAACTTTTAATCCGGCAAAAAATGAGAGCATTGCTTTTGCAATAGAAAAGATAAATACAAAATTCATGAATGAAGGCAGGAACTATGTGCTAATTGGTCCGGGAAGATGGGGGTCAACCGATCCATGGTTGGGAATTCCAACCAAATGGTCGCAAATATCACAAGCCCGTGTAATTGTTGAATCAGGTCTTGAAAATTACCGGATTGACCCCAGCCAGGGAACACATTTTTTCCAGAATTTAACTTCCTTCAGAGTGGGCTACTTTACAATTAATCCTTTTATTAATGACGGATATTATGATCTGAAATTTCTAAACAGTACAAAAGCTTATTATGAAGATGAGTTTGTCCGGCATATCCGTTTTAAAAAACCGCTTACGGTAAAAATAGATGGCAAAAATAAAAAAGGAGTTATTATCAAACCGGGATCAAACCTTCCTGACAAAAGTGACTAAAGTGACTAAAGTTTAAAGTGACTAAAATGAACTGAAATGAGCTTACCTGCCTACGCAAGCTTCGGAAGGCAAAAAATGCCAAAAAAAGAAATGCTTGGAATGGGAAATGACTAAATTCCTAAAATAACCTCGTCAGACGACTCCAGTTCGTCCGACGAGTTTAAAAATTTAATCTGCATCAAATTCTCCTCCTTCGATAAGGAGGAGTACCCGACCGAAGGGAGGGGGAGGTGGTTGGAAAAGAAAGCTATCCGACGGATATTTTCAATTTACCCCAAAAACTCCGCACTATCAACCGGAACAGAACGATCCACTTTCTTCACCAAACCCTGAAGTACTTTCCCCGGCCCGACCTCCGTAAACGATGTAGCCCCATCGTTTAACATATTCTTTACAGTTTGAGTCCACTTAACCGGAGAAGTGAGCTGTACCACTAAATTGTTCTTGATTTCCGCGGGGTCTGTGCTTGGCAGAGCAGTAGCATTCTGATAAACAGGACAAACGGGTGTCGAAAACGATGTATCCCGTATGGCTTCTTCCAGCTCAATTTTTGCAGGTTCCATCAGGGGAGAATGAAAAGCACCACCAACCATTAATTTGACAACACGTTTTGCCCCTTGTTTTTCCAGCTTTTCCATTGCAAAGTCAATACCTTTAACCGAACCGGATATTACAATCTGCCCGGGACTGTTATAGTTTGCCGGAACAACAATTTCATCAATATCGTTGCAAACCGTTTGAACAATATTTTCGTCAAGTCCGATTACAGCCGCCATTGTTGATGGTTCAGCTTCACAGGCTTTTTGCATAGCGGCTGCCCGTTTTGATACCAGTATCAGTCCGTCTTTAAAAGATAGGGCTTTATTCGCTACCAGGGAAGAAAACTCTCCAAGAGAATGCCCCGCAACAATATCCGGCTTGAATTTTTCACCAAGAATTTGTGCAAGAATGGTCGAATGCAAAAAAATAGCGGGCTGAGTAACTTTGGTTTGCTTAAGATCTTCTTCAGTTCCGGAAAACATGATATCTGTGATCCTAAAACCCAGAATTTCATTAGCCTGCTCAAATAGCTCTTTCGCCATTGCAGAAGAATCAAACAGATATTTTCCCATACCAACAAATTGGGCGCCCTGTCCCGGAAAAATATACGCTTTCATACTAATGTAATGTGGACCCTATGATATGAATAAATTCCTCCCGTGTAGCTTCCTTAAGAAATTCACCTGTAAAAGCCGAAGTGGTGGTAACTGAATTTTGCTTTTGAATGCCACGCATCATCATACAAAGGTGTTGAGCTTCAATTACTACACCAACACCGATTGGATTAAGAGTTTCCTGAATACAATCCCGGATCTGGGTTGTTAATCTCTCCTGAACCTGCAAACGCCTGGAATATGCTTCCACAACCCTTGCAATTTTGCTTAATCCGGTAATATACCCATTTGGAATATAAGCAACGTGAGCTTTTCCAAAGAACGGGATCATATGATGCTCACAAAGGGAATAAAGCTCAATGTCCTTAACGATTACCATTTGCTGGTATTCCTCCTTGAATTTTGCCGTAATCAGAATATCTTTTGGATCATAGTTGTATCCCTGGGTGAGGAACTGGATGGCTTTAGCAACCCTTACCGGAGTTCCCTTTAATCCTTCCCGGTCAGGATCTTCGCTGATTAGTGAGAGGATTTGTTGATACATTTTAGATAATTCCATTGTTGTTTTTGTATCCCACCGGTCAACCCTTGAATATCCGGTTTTTCGTAATTGTCCAAATCCATTGTTTACTATTTCCATATTATTATGTCAAAATTATTTACTGATATACAATAAAGTGTTTGGCTTATTATCTCATAAACACTTCCCATGGAAATTTTATAAAATCCTTATAAACCAAATTTCCTTTTTCCCTTAGCCTTTCCCGAAAGTTTTCGGGATCAGCCTCAGCCTTTCTTAAATGTATCGGAATTTACTCACTTCGTTCATGAAATCGCTACGCTAAGTTCAAAATTATTCATTGATATACACCGAGTTATATCATTTTAATAATCATTCTCGTATTAAAGGCTAAGGCTAAGGCTGAGGCTAAGGGATTTGACTGCTCATTTTAGACTTATTAAATTCAATTTGTCTCATTTTTTTATTTT
>DAOVQI010000228.1 GCA_030628785.1 Bacteroidota bacterium | reverse complement strand
GTAGTTCCTCCACGGTTATTTCCGGTTGGTCAATATGGTAACTAGTGCAACTAGAATACATTAAAGAGCTGATTAGTAACACTGTAAGTAAATATCGATTGGTTTTCATAATGTAAGATTATTTGGTTTAAAAAATTATTTGCAAATATAGCAGATTATTGGGAAAATGAATGAATGATTAAATGATTGAATGATTAAATGATGAGTCTACTCCGAAAAGTCAAAAAAAGAAAATGCCACTAAATCACTAAGTCACCAAGAATCACAAAGGGCTTATATTCACTATCTTATCTTTTGTGTATCTTTGTGTTTTTGTGTCTTTGTGGCAAGAATAACACTTTTTGGAGTGGACTCAATGATTGAATGATTAAATGCATAAATGCTTAAATGATTGCTTTTGCCTGTTTTTTGCCAACTGCCAACTGCCAACTGCCAACTGATCAGATGTCCTTAAGCAAAATCTTCATCAATTGTTTTGCGGCTTCTTTTCCTCTTTTTTTAATAATATCCCGTGGTGTATTATCGCCAACTTCATATGTGATAGATTCTGCTTTTATTTCATTGAAGAACCAGTTTTTTGATACTTGCGAGGTTATACCTGTGGGTTCAGGATTAAAAGAATTATCCGGGAATCGCTTATTTATTGAATTTATCCATTTTAATGTAATTCCTTTCTTATCAGGATTAACATTTTTCTCTGAATAATAAAAAATATCTTCCTGTGTGGAGTGAAAATCAATCCCGAAACAAACTCTTGCATTTTGTTTCTTGATTTTCTCAAGTATATATTTCCTGAAAGCAAATGTTTCAGGTTGATGAAAATGCCGCCAGTCACGGTTCAGGTCAATACCTCCGGCATTATGCCGCCAATGACCGTTATCAACACCATCAGGGTTCATCATAGGTACAACTATTGTTTCAAACTTTTTCCTGAATTTTCTTGCGAGACGAGTGTTTTCAGAAATAGATTCAACAAAAGCTATCATTTCCTTATAGCCTGTTAACTCGGGTGGATGTTGCCTGCTAAGAATTACAAGCAGGTTCTTTCCATCTGATTCGGATATGGATAATCCGTAAAGTGGTTTTTTCAATGTGCTGTAACCAATTGTATGTCTGCTTATAAATTGCTTTTTTACCATTTCATCTACCCATCGTTTACATTCATCAGAAGTAATATTCTCCTGAGCAGATATTCTTGTAGTATCATGCTTTAGATGGATTCTGAACAGTGCTGATGTATCGCCGGGTTCTGAAAAATAATCAGAGGAATCAACAGGGACCCAATGTTTGCTGTCACTGCTTAGTTTAGGCCAATATCTGTGTCTGCCGTGTTTATAACAGAGTTTAAGATATATGATTTGGTCAGTTTCTGACCACATACGAAAAGCATACCAGGGACTCATATTAACAGGATGATTTTCGGGGAGGATTTGTACTTGTAATGTACTGTCATTAATCATGAACATGTCGTTCAGTCTGGCACCGGGAAACATATTATCCGCACTAACACCTGTCTCAGGGAACCGGAATATTTGTTTCACCTGGTATTCGATCGGCTTTGACCTGGTATCGACTAAATCGGAAGAATCAACAATGTCAGGCCATGGAACATTAACCGGTTGACTATAAGAGAATAGAAAACTAAAATTTAAAAGGAGAATAGTTATTATTTTAATGGAATTCATTTTTTAAGTGTTAAGAGTGAATAATGTTCTATATTTTTGAGTTTATGAACACAAAATTAATAAAGTAAAATAAAATGAAATTCAGACATAAAGTTAAGATTTTCACTTTTTTTTTGGTAGTTATAACTATTTATTTTATTTTTGACTATTTGGTTAAACCAAATGATTTAATTATATAGTTTAACTTTATGGAAAACCATAAAAATAGTACGCAGCTCCAGGGAACTGAAAAACTGATCATGGAGGCGGCAAAAAAGATCTTTGGCAGGAAAGGTTTGGATGGTGCAAGAATGCAGGAAATCGCTGATGAAGCCGGCATAAACAAAGCCTTGGTGCATTATTATTTCAGATCAAAAGATAAGCTTTTTGAGGCTGTTATCAATGAAACCTTTCTTTCGTTTTTTCCAAAGGTAATGTCTCTGATGTCAAATCCTTCTATTTCCCTGTTTCATAAAATTGAAAGATTTGTGGATTTATACATTACATTAATTCAGGAAAATCCTCATATACCTGGTTTTATGGCTCAGGAATTAAGCAGGGGAGGAGCCGACAGAGTTCTTGATATGTTTAAGGATTCGGGAATAAAACCTGAAGTTTTCTTTAAACAGATTGAACAGGAGATCAAGACCGGAACAATTATTCCGGTCAACCCGGTTCATTTAATTGTAAATATGATATCCATGTGTATTTTCCCGTTCCTTGCAAGACCGTTAATTTCCGGATTTTTAATAAGGGACAGGATAGATTATGATGAATTCCTCGAGGAACGAAAGAAGGAACTACCTAAATTCATTATTAATTCAATAAAAAAGAAATGAAAAAGTTATTGTTTTTTGTTGGTTTCATAACACAGATCACATTCGGACAGGACGTTACGGTTTTAACACTGGAAGAATGTTACAGGCAAACGATTGCTACTTATCCTTTAAAAAACGATAAAAGACTTGTGAAAGATATTTCGGCATTGAAGATCGAGAATCTGAATTTGAATTACCTGCCCAGATTTGATCTTTCAGCACAAGCGTCCTATCAGTCAGATGTAACGATGGTAGAAGTGGATTTGTCTATACCTGTAGATATTGAGTTTCCCAGGGCTACTAAGGACCAATATAAAGTTTCAATGGATATCAGCCAGGTGATTTTTGATGGTGGAGTTACAAAAAGACAGAAGGAACTTGAGCTAAAAACACTTGATGCCGGTTTGCAACAAATTGAGGTAAGTTTGTATAAATTAAAAGAAAGCGTAAATAGGGTTTATTTTTCCATTCTGTTTCTGCAGGAGCAGGAAGAAATTTTATCCCTGATCAAGGAAGTACTGGTTGAAAGGAAAAAAATTGCAGAATCAGGTGTTAGGAATGGAGTTATTACGCTGAGTGACCTTCAGGCAATAAAAGCTGAGAAGTTGAAAATTGAGCAGCAGTTGATTGAACTTGAATCAGGCAGGAATACCGCCATTTCTGTTTTGAGTGAGTTAATGGATACGGTATTACCGGTTACGGTTCAGCTTGAGTATCCGGAGTTTCAAATCGATTATGATTCAGACCGAAACAGACCTGAATTAATCCTGTTCCGGAATCAGTTAGCTCAAATCGATGCGAGCAGCAATTTATTAAAGACCAAGCGTTTACCAAAACTCTTTGCCTTTGGTCTGGTTGGATACGGCCGACCGGGTCTGAATTTTTTAAATGATGAATTTGACACCTATTATCTTGTAGGTGCAAAACTCTCCTGGAATCTATTTGACTGGAATCAAAATAAAAGAGAGAGAAAGATCCTGGCTATTCAAAAAGACAGGGTAGTTACCCAGCGGGATATTTTTAATGAACGAATTAACATCGAAATAGAGAAAAAACGGTCTGAAGTAAAGAAATATGAAAAGCTTATTGCATCAGATAACGAAATAATAAAATTAAGAAAAGCAATTGTTGAAACTTCCGCATCCAAATTTGATAACGGAGTTATCACTTCGATCGATTACCTGAATGATCTGAACGCCGAAAAACAGGCCAGGATAAACAGGGAATTGCATAATGTTCAATTAATGCAGGCGAGAGCTGATTACATTGTGATTAAAGGAAAGAAGGATGAGGGAATGGAATGATGGAACGTTTGAGCGAACTTGAGAGCGAAAACCTCATGAGCAGGTTGTGGGAAGGACAAGTGGGAGCGAATAATGATGGAATAATGCTTGCCCTGTGAAATGCGACGCAGGAGCTATTTCTACAGGGGAATGATAAATAAATGAATAGTTATCAGATTATATATAACCAAAAAATCTTCGTTATGAAAATTTTGCAAAACGCTATGATTGCCGGTTTCATAGCAGGATTACTAGCCTGTTCCGGAACCAATGACACATCGGATGCTTACGGAAATTTTGAAGCTGTTGAAATAATTATTTCAGCTGAAACCGCTGGAGTAATTCAGGAATTCAAACTTGAGGAAGGTCAAACCATTCATAAAGGACAGATCCTGGGCTGGGTTGACACCACACAGATGGATTTGAGAAGGAAGCAAATAGTAGCGCAGAGAAAAGCGGTTTTAACCCGGTTTGACAATATAAAAGCTGAAATTGCCGTCCAGGAGCAACAAAAGAAAAATCTCCTGGTCGAAAAAACTCGTTTACAGAACCTGCTTGAGGATGGAGCCGCTACGCAAAAACAGATGGATGACCTGACAGCCAATCTTGATTTGCTGGATACCCGGATCAGAGCTGTTAGAACCCAACTCAACAATGTTCATGCGGAGCTGGAAGTGATTAACAGACAAATTGAACTGGTTGAAGATCAAATTAGAAGAGCTTATCTTCTTTGCCCACAAACCGGGACCGTTCTGGAAAAATATGTTGAAGTTTTTGAAATGGTGGGACCAGGAAAAGCTCTTTATAAGTTGGCTGACTTAAGCAATATGATTTTAAGGGTTTATATAAGTGGTTCCCAACTGTCTCAAATAAAGATTGGGCAGAAAATGTCCGTATTAATTGACAAAAACGATAAAGAAGATTTTACTTTGGAAGGAAAGATCATCTGGATCTCTCCTGAGGCGGAATTTACACCAAAAATCATTCAAACGAAAGAAGAAAGGGTGAAATTGGTATATGCAGTGAAAGTTCAGGTTAAAAATGATGGGAAATTGAAGATAGGAATGCCGGGAGAAGTTAAATTTTAAGGGGTTTAGTAATCATGGTATTATCAGTCGAGAATTTGGTTAAAAATTATCAGGAGGTAAAAGCGCTTAAAAGTATTACTTTTTCTGTTCAGGAAGGGGAGATCTTTGGACTAATCGGACCCGACGGTGCCGGAAAAACAACCCTTTTCCGTATCATCGCTTCCTTATTGCTTCCTGATAACGGCAGGGTAACCATGTTTGATATGGATGTTGTTGAAAGGTATAAAATAATCCGTGAAATAATCGGGTATATGCCGCAAAGGTTCTCATTGTATCATGACCTGACTGTTGAAGAAAATCTGGCATTTTTTGCAACGGTTTTTGGAACAACCATTCAGGAAAATTATGATCTGGTAAAAGATATTTATTCACATATTGAGCCTTTCAGAAAACGAAAAGCAGGAAAACTTTCCGGTGGTATGAAACAGAAACTGGCTCTTTCATGTGCGCTTATTCACCGGCCAAGGTTTTTACTCCTTGATGAACCTACAACCGGTGTAGATGCTGTTTCCCGAAAAGAGTTTTGGGAGATGCTAAAGAACCTGAAAAATAAAGGGATGACCATTCTGGTATCTACTCCATATATGGATGAAGCACGATTATGTGACCGGGTTGCCTTGATTCAGGATGGAAGGATCCTTACCCTTGATACGCCTGAAAACATCATAAAGAACTACGATCGTAAGCTTTTGGCTATCCGGTCGGATAATATGTATGGTCTGATTAATGATCTCAGAAATGAACCAAATGCCCTTTCGGTGCATCTATTCGGACAGTTTGTGCACTATAACCAGAAAAATCGTTTGGCAGATAGGGACAGGATTTTTAGATATCTTACAGAAAAAGGTCATCAAAACATTGAGATCCGTCATATTGATCCAATAATTGAAGATTGTTTTATGAATTTGATGGGGGAGAAACAAGTAGGTAGTAGGTAGTAGGGGGAGCGTAGTGCGGAGCGCAGAGAGCGAAGTGCGTGGAGAAAGAAGAATGTTAAGGTTAAGGTTGAGGTTGAGGTTGAGGTTGAGG
>DAOVQI010000001.1 GCA_030628785.1 Bacteroidota bacterium | reverse complement strand
GGGCGGGCCGACTATTAACTAATTATTTATGAAACCTGAAAATTAAGGGGTTTTTTAATTTACCCCGTGAAATAGTGGCAAAAGCTACTGCTGCGAAGCAGCATTTCACTGGGTGAACCCTTTGCAATAAATCGAAGATTTATTGCAAAGCAATATTTCACAGGGTAAATTTGTGAAACTATGTTCTTTCACTGGTATATCAACACAAACCTATTCCTCCAATATTTTACGTTTGTAGGCTTCTTCTTTACCGGGATTAAAGCGGGCCAATTCTACCCATTCTTTATCACCATATACTCCTGCTTGGGAGTGATCGAAAGGTACAAATTCAATCCTCTTCCAGGTGTTATTTTTACTGAATTGGAAATTGCCGTTCTGTGGGTCAATGAAAAAAGGATCTGCAATTATAGACCCTTTATCAAGCCCCAGCTTTTTCCATTCGGAGAAATGGGTTTCCATAAAAAGTGGATCTTTTGTCCGAAGGTCCCAATAGCAGTTTTTTTCTAATAATGCCTGAATGGATGTCCACGGTCCTGAAAAAAGAACACCTTCCTGGGTATAGACAATGTTGTTTGAAAAAGTAAACGAAAGGTGTTCTTCCACCCGTGTACACTGGAGTTGATAGAGTTTATTAAGGGCAAAGATGTTGTTTCGGATGAGGTTTTCACTGCCATAATGCTGGTGAAATCCTCCTGTTTTTGTTTTGTACACGAGGTTGTTCTCCATCCGGATGTGGCTGGAGCCTTCGTCGGTATACAATCCCCATCCGCCGTAGGAATAAGCATCCACATGATGGATCACATTGTTGTTCACTACTGTACCTTCGGAAGGTCCAAGAGTGTAGACTCCTGCCATATCACTCAACAATCCCCACCCCAGGTGGTGAATATGATTAAATGAAATGGTATTACGTTTTGCCGGGGAATAATCATAGCCCCAACGCCACCCGACCGAAACACCTGAGTAATAAAAATCGACAATTTCATTATGAGTAACGCTGTTATCGCTGCTATGTCCGATCCAAACCCCGACAGCACAGGGAAATATTGCCCCACCGTTACGGATAATATTGTTATTGAAACGGATATGATGGCTTTGCCTGGCTTCTTCATCTCTGATGATGGTTTCGCCGATGCGTACTCCTCCTGCCCCCAAATCATGGATATAACAGTGCTCCACAAGGCAATCAGAACATCCTTCACGGAACCAGATCCCATAGGTTCCGGTATGTGCTACTTCACAATTAAGGAAGCGAATGCCCCTGGTTCCATCTGCCTGGATTACAGCCTCAATACCGGCAGCGGCCTGGTTGGGTTCAAAACCCTCAGCAGGCATATGGTATGCTGCATACTGGAAAGATATACCCTGGAAATGAATATTTTCCACAAATAATTTTTTAGCTGGATCGCCTTTAAGTATGACAAGCTTTTCCAGAACCGGGGCTACTGATTGCGTGTTTTTTATGGTTTCTCCGGGTTTGGGTACGTACCAAAGAGTCCCGTCTTTCTCGAGGAACCATTCACCCGGTGTATCCAGAGCCTGGCGGTAATTTTCAAGTATATACCGTTGTCCGGACCTCCATGCATTCCATGGTTTCATGCCCTGTCCGGAAGTAATTACCTGATATGGATCGGTTTTTACCTTATCCAGAGAACGCCGTGTAATATCCCATTTGTGAAATACTACCATTACAACCCGTTGAAAGTCGGTTTTATCCAAATTAAACAGAGGAGTGATATCTGTTTCATCAGTATTTATGATTTGTCTTGCACGTTGGGGAGCTCTGCCTTCACCGCGAACCCAGACTTCTTCCTGTACACTCTTCATCCGGAAAAACCCGGTATTTGGGGATTTAGCCCGGATAGCCCGTTTCCCGTTTACATAGAGTTGTTCAAAGTACCAATTCCAGTAAGGAACTTCGGGGATCTCAGCTTTCCAGAGCTTGTTGCTCACGATCCTGAACCTTTGGATTTCCTGTCCTCCGCTGAAAACAGGGTGTGCATACTGGGCTGCTTCGTAGATAATGGGAAATAGTTTATCACCGCCGTCATCAGGACCCAGGACTAACGGTTCTTTCATTTGGTACCAACCGTCTGTAGCTATGATCCGGATGGTATCCTGCAACCCATGATCCTTCCGGTAATTCCGCACGGCATTACGGGCTCCTGTAAGGCTGGCAAGGGGAGCTTCGCTGGTTCCGGGATTAAAGTCATCCCCATCAGGAGACATATAAAAATAACGGGTCTGGGCTAAACTCATTAATGTCAAGAAGATCATCAGACATGTAATAACAGAAAAGCGCATCAGTTTTTTTTTCATTCCGGTTTTTGCTTTTTGAAATGGATGGGTCTTATTTATTAGGTTGTTTATTCAGTCTGACAGTTATAAGTGTTATATTAAATCAGTTTTCAAAAATTACAATGGTTTGGTTTAATTCAGGTGATGTTGAAGGGAAATGATACAATTCGCCTGTATCCGACATAACTTCAATATAATATTCAAAATCGTCCTGAATGGATGAAGCGGGAATTTCTGCTGAATAAACTCCACGATTGACATGTGTTATTTCGGTTTCTTCGAAACTTTTCTCTCCAAGATTCCGGAATAACAGTGTTCCGTATTTTGGATTCATCCCTAAACAAATGATTTTTAATTTAAGATCTTCACCTTTCTCCAGGATATTTCTTACAGTTGGAACGATTATTCTGGGCTTTCCCGGGTATATCCCGGATAATAAAATTGAATCCGGGAGATCTTCTCCCAGGTAATTTCTGAATTCATCCAACCGGTTATTTACTTGTATGGGAATCACATGTTGCTGCCAATTAGTAACATTTCCCAGGCTACCGGTTGTATTGACCGTGGCCAGGAGATAATTAAAGACCTCATCAATATCATGCATAAGTTGACTTCTGAGCGGTAATACCTTATTCCTGGCAACTGATTTTTGTTCCTCCGGATTTTTTTCATTTTTAGCCTCGTCTAATGCTGAGTTATACTGGTGAAGGGTACAGTTAAATTTCCCCATAGCCCTGAGATAACGGAAATTGTTGAGCCAGTAATTGAATCTATCGAGGTTACCCGCTCCTTTCACCTTGTACATAAGGTTTTCCATTTCATCAACAAAAGCATAATCTTCAGAGGCTTCTTCCCACGGTCTCGGGTCGGGAATAATTCCACCTGGTCCTTGAACCCATTCTGCCGGACGAGGTAAATTTGCTTTTCGGGCACTTTTATCGTTAACCATGGAATTCCCATCCAGGCGGATGAATATTTCAGCTATCGGTTCAGATACTTCTCTGCCAAAGTTGACCAAAGCCCAATCAGAATAAAAATCATCTACTGGAAGATCCCGGGGTTTATCAATATAAGCTCCTGGGGATCCTTCCATTTTAGCTGATTCGTCTACAATGATCTTTTTTCCAAAATCCGGATTCCATTTTTCCTGTTCCCAGGCTGCTTTTGCGAGAGCAGAGACATTTGGACCGAGAACCCTGGTTCTCCAATGAATACCCAATAATCCCGTACAACCATAAGCAAGTGCATCGGCGGCATCTTTCCTCATCCTGCCAACCCATAATTGGGGAATGATCATTGCCGGATCATCTTCAAGCCAGGGAATGGCCCATTTTGGCCGTTTTTCTACATTTAAAAATCCATTTTCAACAGGTGCAAATCCAACCTGCCGGTTGATACAGCTCATGGGCATTTCTTTGGGCAGGAATTTATCGAACATGGCCCGGTCTTCCTTCGGACCCAGTACCCATCCGCAGGTAGCAAGTGTGAAAGGGGCATCGATGCTTTCCGCAGCACTCATAGCCGCCTGGATGTCTTGTTTTGTCAATGCCAGCTGTTCGGGTGTATTTCCACCCCATGTCCAGTTTTCAGGTGTCCAGAACCAGTAATAATCCAAAGGATAATTCCTTTTGATCCATTCGAACATGCCCTGGTAGATTTCCCGGATCACTTTTGGGTTATCCGGATCTTTTCCAAGTTTTTTTAATCTTTCCTTTACTTGTGACGGAATCACAAGAGGTGTTTCTGTTCCAACACAGGTTTGAATCCCAAGTTCATGGGCAAAGAAAAAAGATTCACCAAAAAAGTCCCCGACATTATTGAACAGATCATTGCTTTCTTTTAAATTTTCCGGCCAGGGCATTTTATTGTTCATATATTCTGTTCCATAATCATCCCGGTCGAATAATTCTGAAGTTCCATAACTGTATTGGCTCGTTGGTTTTGGTTTATATCCCCATGTTCCGCTGATGGTATTAAAATGCCTTGTCGGATAGCTTAAGTTTACATTTCCATTTTTGGCAAGGTCTTCGGGTAACCCAATCCAAACGGTAGGTTCGGGTCCAACATCACCTTCATGGTAAGTATGAAACCCGATGAAGTTCATTTTTAATTTCGGAAGCTGTGAAAGGATTGCTTTATAATCATCCATAGTCCACCAGTCAGGTCCTTCAGGGAAATCGTGAAAGGGCTGGATACCTCTTGTTTCAAACAGTGGCTTACCGCATTTGCTGAGTTCCGGGAATACAAATTTGGCCTTTTCATCAGGAACTACATCGCCATGAAGATAAAACCTGATCCCTATTGTTTCTGCAAATTCATATGCACCGTACAATGTTCCGGAAGGGTCTCCTCCGGTGATTAAAAGGATTTTTTTTCCAGCGGAATGAATTGTTCTCAATAAATAGTTTTCAGAGGAAAGATACTTAATTTCCTGCCGGATATTTTGGAATAATGGCTCCTGAAAGATCTTCCGTTTTTTTTCTCCTAACAGAATGAACGATTTTTCCTTTTCAGGGATGGAATTAACTGCCCGGATTTCCAATAGTTTTCCTGTTCTCAGATAAATGTATCGTCTGACCTCCTTAGCTGCAAGGGTCTCTTGTTTTGATGCCTCCCGGGGCAGGATAATTACCGTGCGATTATCCTGGTTAACACAAGAAAAGCTAAATACAATAAATGTCATTCCAATGAACATTAAGAATAATTTCCTTTTCATAGATTTAATATTCCTTCGTGTTGTTCTTTTTATTCGCATCAGGAATGTATGGACTTCCAAGTTCAACCTTTATTAGTTTTTTATTGCTTTTAACAGTAGCGTGAAAAATATCCACGTCTTTCCATACAAGCGGTGTTTTCGAAACGTTCTGCTTGGAACTATCGGCGAAAGTAAAAGTAACTTTAACAGCGGTCGGCATTGTTCCGACTTTCGAAATAATTGCGGTATAACCCTTTTTAGTTTTCTCGATTTCTTTAACTGCCAGATCGGGATAACCCATATCATAGAACCACGGATTCCAGAACCAGCTTAAATCTTTGCCGGCAACGTCGTTGAACGTGAAAAAGAAGTCATACGGAATTGGGTGCTTCTCATGCCAGAGGTCAATGTATTTTTGTAATGCTTTTTTGAAAAGATCATTTCCCAGCAATTTTTGTAATTCCATATAAGCCGTTCCGGGTCTTGAATAAGATGCTGTTCCTGATGATTGAATGGGTAGTCCAAATGTAGGGATCATCATCGGCAATTCTAATTCTTTGCCTGCGAAATATTCATAACCGCGAATTAAGTCTCTGTAGTAATCGTACCCGGGCACCAAACTATCAACCACTACGCCGGGGAAGAATGTTGCCCATCCTTCGTCCATCCACCCATATTTTCTTTCATTTGTTCCCATGTAAAATGGGAAATAACTGTGCGATATTTCATGGAAGATCAAACCGATAAGACTCCCTTTGTCCTTTGGTGCTCCGTCGTTTGCCATCATGGGTGTTTCCATTCCGCCGCCTCGTTTCTTGTTACAAAAAGTTGTTGTATGAGGATACGGATAGGGTACGCCCGGTAATTCTTCGGACAAATACTTGATCGTTGCTCTTGCGTACTGCGCGGCATTCTCCCAATGGATAGTGCTGTCAAGATAAACAGCAGAAGTTAAAACTCTTCTTCCGGTTGATTTATCAACTTCAACACTGGCAGCATCCCAGGTAAAATTATCGCTCACGGCAAAAGAGAAATCGGTTACTTTCGTGGCAGAAAACTTCCAAACATTTTTCCCGTTCTTCAAAGTAACGTCGTTGTTTTTATAATCTTGCTGAGTAATTATTCTTACCGTTTCATCGGTCTGTTTTGCTTGATTGATCTTGTCAATAATCGTTTGTGAAAAAACCTTTTCAGGATTCTGTAGGTTGCCCACACCCCAAATCACCAAATTATCGGGTACAGTGATTTCAATGGTATAATTATTAAAATCATTATAGAATTCGGCCATACCGGTGTAATCAATACGATCCCAACCGGCGATATCGTCGTAAACTGCAATTTGCGGATACCAGTAAGCGATGAAAAAATCGTTATCGCCATAATTGCCCATTCTTAATTGAAAAGTGTCGGGAATTTCTATGGTCCATTTTGTTTTTACTTCTGTCTGAGAATCAGGCGGCAGCGCATTTGTTAATCTGGCAAATAAATTTGTTGAGCCCCTGTAAGCATTTGACCCATCAAGTTTTATGGTATCTTTACCGATAATAAGATAGTCTAACTCAACACCGTTTGTCATATCAGCAGTTCCGACATACCAATCCTTTGTGGCACCTTTCTTATAAATATCGCCGTAAAGCCGAATCACCATGCTCTTTAACGTGTCAGGACTATTGTTGTAATATGTAATGACTTCTTCGCCTTTTAATATACTTTGCCCAGGAAAGAGTTCCGCTTTTATTTTGTAATCGGAACTGTTCTGCCAATAGTTTTTACCCGGCTTGCCGTCGTATGAGCGTACTCCAATGTCGTACGACTTTTGAATATCCCGGGGCATATAAAGAGTGCTTTGAGCTGAAATCACAATGTTTGCAAGTATAGCAATAACAAATAATGAAAAATTTTTGTTTAGATGTTTCATGATAGAAATGATTTTTTAGTTAAAAAAAATAAATAAACGTATGAAATTTTTTTATGGCAAATCCTGATTCAAATGTAAGAAAATATGAAGGATAAATCCAAACACGGCTTCTTTGTCGGCTTCAAATTCCACAATGATATGGATCAACTCTCCGGTAATTTTCTCCATAGTGTATCACTCAGAGCCCGAACTGAAGTTGGACTTTGAGGGTAACGTGTCGGGCTAAAGTTTTAGTCAAGGCTTGACTAAAAGTCAAACCTTGACTCTGAATTCAAAATTAGCAGAATAATTATAACCAAGCGTTAGCGAGCTAGTGAACACATTAAAATAATTGTAACTAATCAGATTATTGCTGTCCTTAGAAAACTTTTCTTTTAGAGGACAATGCCATATATATGTATTGTCGTGATATAATTCAAATTTGTGCCCTTATTAATAACTGGCAGAAGTTACGCAATAGTAAGGCTTTTCTTTTCCGGTCCATGGAACAATTTCTCCCGATTGAGCTTATGTAGTTGGACCGGTAGTCTATTATGTATCGTTATTCTACAATAATATGACCCTGCCAGGGTCATAGTATGTTCATCGATTTTTAATGGGTGGTTTAGTAATAAGCTGCCGTGCTTGATTGATATGGACAGTTTGATAAGGTATAGCAATCTACTTGCCTTGATCGTGTAAAAAACAATCCGGAATTTACTACCTGAAAAAGAACCTCGGAGAGGTTCCATTATTGTAGAAAATTTTTAAAGTTTACAACGACGCCGAAACTACCAAAGTTGATCAAAGGTAAGCCGTTGCTTTCGGCGCTATGATCCAACAGATGATTTTCGGAAAGACGTAACTGGCAAAAAAAGTAAAATCAAAAAAATAATCGCAATCATAAGCTGTACATGCTAATATAACAAGACTGATTAGTTATAAATAATTATGTGAAAAAATTAGAATATTTTTAAATTTGCGAAGCTATGTTCTTATATTTGGAGGAGCTTGAAAAGGCTTGTTTATTCAATGATTTAAATTTATAACTCATTTATTATGAAAAGATTAGTAGTCCTGGTTTTGCTTTTTCATCCCTGTTTGATTCCCTCCAATGCACAGGTTGAGATTTCCCCGAAAACGATCCTGTTTCAAGGCTTCGCTGAGAAGATATCCGGAACTGATTTTTATTATAACTCCACCATTCCGGGGATAAATCAAAGCCTGTTAGTACGGGCACTGGAAGGTAAACAGTCTATGGTCTGGACGACAGAAACTGTCCCACAAGATTTCAGGAAGAAAGAAGCGGTATTTGTATGGCTGGCCGGTATAGGTAGTAATTTAGGAAACGTAAAAATGGTAATGGAGATCGATGGTCAGGAAAAATTATCTTTTTATACAGCCCGTAAGGAACAATGGGAGGTAAGGAGTACGGGTGGTATCAGATTATCTTTTGTTAACAAAACAATTGATGGGGCAGGCGATCTGTTTGGTTTCATGTTTCTTCATGTACCGGGGAAGTTTCTTACACCTGGAAAACCGCTGTCTATCAGAGTAACAGGTAGTCCATCGAACAGCCGGGCTTGGTATATGATCTTTACAACTCCGCTGCAATCGGGAATATCAGTAAATTCATACCCTGCTATACTCAAAGAAGTATCCGGACGTACCCAGGTTTTAGGGGTTAACGTTTATTACTTTGGTCCCTCTGACCGTGGAAAGCTGATGATAAACGGGAAACTGGAGAGAACGGTTGATTTGCGGTTTGGATACCAGTTTTTCAGGGTAGCCATTCCCGCCGTTGACAAACCCCGGGAACTTACCTTTCAAATAGAAAGCCGTTACCTCAATACAGAAAAAAAGGTTTCTGTTCAGCCGCCCCGTCTATGGAGAATTAATTTTGTTCAGCACACACATACGGACATTGGATATACGCGACCTCAGACTGAAATTCTTGCCGAACACCTGAGATTTATCGATTATGCGTTGGAATATTGTGATCAAACGGATGACTACCCTGATGCAGCAAAGTTTCGCTGGACATGCGAAGCTTCCTGGCCGGTGGATGAATACCTGAAGTGCCGGCCCCGGCAGCAGATAAACCGTTTGAAGAAACGGATCAATGAGGGCAGGATAGAGATTACCGGTATGTATTTCAATTTTGATGAACTACCCGATGAGCAGACCCTGGCTGCGTCGCTACGGCCTCTTAAACGATTCAGAGAAGCCGGAATTCCTGTTACCACAGCTATGCAGAATGATGTGAATGGAATTGGCTGGTGTTTCAGCGATTTCTTTCCTGAAACAGGGGTGAAATACCTCAATATGGGAACCAATGGACACCGGGCCCTGATCTGCTTTGATAAGCCAACAGCATTTTGGTGGGAATCGCCTTCGGGAAGTCGAATGTTGGCTTTCAGGGCTGAGCATTATATGACAGGAAATATGTTTGGGATTCATTCAGGTGATTTCAACAGGTTCGAAGGTCAATTACTGGATTACCTTACTGAATTGGAAAAGAAAGGATACCCTTATGATATTATCCATATACAGTATTCAGGTTATCAAACTGATAACTCTCCACCATCGACCATATCAAGTGACCTGATCAGAAAATGGAATGAAATATATGAATGGCCCAAACTTAAAACGGCTATTACCCGGGAGTTCTTTGAAGAGATCGATGACCGGTATGCAGATCAACTTCCCGTATACCGGGGTGCCTGGCCTGACTGGTGGACTGACGGATTTGGTTCGGGAGCCCGGGAATTGGCTACTACACGTCAGGCCCATGTTGACCTGATTGCAAACACGGGAGGGATGACTATGGCTGCTTTAATGGGGGCAAGGGTGCCCGATGGTTTCAGCCGGCGTGTGAATGATGTTAACACAGCTCTTCTGTTTTATGACGAACATACTTTCGGATCATCAGAGAGTGTGAGTGAACCCTATGGGGAAAGCACCATGGTACAACGACGCCTGAAAGAATCCTATGCCTGGGAAGCGTTTAAAAAGGCACGGATAATTGGGGAAGAAGTTATGGGACAATTGCAAAACAAAGTTACGAAAACAGATGTCCCAATACTGGCCGTGTATAATACGTTAAATTGGAAGCGGAGCGGGTTGATAACTACCTACATCGATCACCAGATACTCCCTAAAGATCAGGAATTCAGGATTATTGATGAGAATGGACATAAAACACCTGCTCAGGCATTTAGCCATAGGAGTGATGGTACCTATTGGGGTATCTGGGTCGATAATGTTCCGGCATTTGGATATAAGAACTACCGGATTGAACTGCAGGAGGGTTATGTGAATCCTCTTGAAGTTAATCAAACAGAAGCTCCTGTCCTTGAAAACGAATGGTACCGGATACAGGCAGATCCGGAAAAGGGAGCAATAACCAGCCTGTTTGACAAACGCCTTCAGGTGGAGCTGGCAGACCCAAAAGCCGAATGGAAAATGGGTGCATTTATTTATGAACAGCTTGGCAACCGTGGTCAGATGGAAGCATTTACTCTGACCGATTATGAGCGGTCCCCTCTTGACACAGTATATATGGATGCCCTTATACAGGGACCGGTCTATGATGCCGTCCATTTTACCGGAGAAATCGGGGATTGTTGTTGGGAGCCACAAGGCTTTACGGCTGAGATCAGGTTGTATCATTCCCAACCTCTTATAGGAATGCAATATACCCTTCTTAAAAAACCGGTGACTGACCCGGAGGGAGTGTATATTGCCTTTCCATTTCTACTGGAAGATGGTAAGATCTTTTGTGATGTGCAGGGAGGTGTAATCGAAGCAGGGGTGGATCAGATCCCCGGATCATCCAACGACTGGAATACTATACAAAACTTTGTATCAGTTCGTAATGACCGGATGCAGATAATCCTTGGTAGTCATGAAGCACCCTTAATGCAGTTGGGAGGGATTAATACCGGGCGCTACGAGGCTGGTGCCAAACCGGAATCCACACATATATACGGCTGGCCTATGAATAACTATTGGACGACTAACTTCAATGCATATCAACAGGGAAGCTTTACCTGGACATATTTCCTTACTACCCTGGAAAATAACGGACTTGATCATGCAACAAAAACCGGTTGGGAAAACAGGATACCATTCCTTTCCCGTGTGCTGCCGGCAGGGAAAAAGAAAAACCCATTATCATCGGGGTCTGTGCTTGACTTTTCCGCAGACAATATCCTTCTTGTGAATGCAAAACCAATCGACAATGGCTCTGCCCTGATCCTGCACCTGCGTGAAATCGGTGGTAATGCTACGGATCTGGCAATACAACATACCAGGGAAGGGGTTACTCTCCCCTTGCAAGTTGTGGATGTCACCGGACGAGTTCTGGCGTCACCCGTTTCGACGGTACACTTTAAGCCAATGGAAATTAAGTTTATCCGGATAGACCTGGAATAAATTCACCTACAGGTTCCCTGCGTTCAATCCGTCGAACCGAATGAATCTTTAGTGCACTCCGTATTTAGCAGCATAGAGTGCTCCAAGCAATACAGTATCATATCCCAGACCGGAAAATCTGACATTGGGTATAGGTACAAGTTTGATATTTTTTTTCATGATTTTTTTTATGCCGCTTATAAGCGGCTTTCCCCTGCCAAGAGCAATTCCTCCTCCCAATACTATTTCATCGGGCAGATAAATTGTAGCCAGGTTTCGTAACCCTTGTGCAAGATTATAAGTCACTTCTTCCCATTCATTTTCATTCAATTTTTCCGGCGGCTTATTATATATGCGCCGTATTCCGTTTCCTGAAACCAGGGCTTCAAGGCAATCTTTTGCGCCACATTCACACGTGACGAGTGATGGATCTGAACATTTAAAATTAACCGATTGGTGGCCAACTTCAGGATGTTCACCATTCATACCCCTGTAGATTTTGCCGTCGACTATAAAGCCTCCTCCCATTCCTGTGCTTATAGTAAGATACAGTAATTTACCCTTTGATTCACCGTTTACATAATATTCTGCCAAAGCGGCAATATTGGTGTCTACATCCACGGAAAAAGGGCAGTTCCATTGTTTTTCCATACGCTTTTTCAGCGGGACATTGCGCCATTTTGGCTGGTGCAGGGGAGAAACCACTCCTTGTTTCCAGTCTAACGGACCTCCAATAGCTGTCCCGATCCCGGTCAATTTCTTACCCTCTGAAACTTCTGTTATCATATCGTTCAGTAAATTCAACCCATCCTCAAGTTCCAGTGGTGTCGGTGCTTTTGTTCTTCTGATAATTTTTCCCGTGTTATCTGACGATGCAGCAATAAACTTTGTGCCGCCTATATCAAGTCCTGCATATAATGACATACTGTTCGGAATCCTATTTTTTACTTAGATCAAGCAATTCAATAACCCGGAATTCAGTAGGATGGCTTTCAGCCTGAAAGGCAATATACCCTTCTTTTAGCGGAGTTCCTTCCGGTAATGGAAATCCTTCAGGGAAATGGTCGCCCCCGATCTGGGGTTTCGAATATGTCAATACTGTATCTCCTTCGATCACATGATGGATCACTTCGTCTCCTTTGACAATCATTTCAACAGTAACCCACTGGTCTCCATGATAGGTTTTTGAACTGGAACCGATGCAGTGTTGTGTGATGAGTTTCCCATCCATAACTACATTAGTTCCTGGCGTACATAAGTTGGAAGTAGTACGCTCTCCTTCACCTGTTCCTCCAAGTAGTTGGGCTTCAATGGAGACAGGAAAGTTCTGACCGATGCCCATGCTTTCAGCAGATTGGGAATGGAGCATGGCACCGTTGTTTCTGATGGCCCAGCCTGGGGCGTCAGGGACTTGTTCGCCAACAAACCGGTATTCCACTCTCAGGATGTAAAAAGAAAATTTCTTCTTATAAAAAATGTGACCAAATTTGCTGTCAAACTGATCGTATTCATCGTAGCAAACTTTGAGGATCCCGTTTTCCACACGGAAGGTGTTCTTGTAATTGTCATTCAATTCATGTCCGGCTATTTTGATATCCCAACCGGTAAGATCCTTGCCGTTGAACAATTGAATCCATTGTGCCTCTTCGGCTGGTTGCTGTTTTGGTTTACATGATACCAACACGAGGAAAAGGAATAAATATTTTGCTTTCATGTTCCAATAATTTATTAAATAAGGATAAATGTACATATTTTTTTATCTGTTTTAATGATATCAGGTGTTTTCACCTGACACTGAAAACTGTCGGTTGGAAACAACCGACAGCATGGTAATAGTGTTGTCCTGATAAAATTAGAAAGCTATCCCTATTTTTCTAACCTAATTATCTAATTTGAAATATTTGAATCGGAATTAATCCGATATATCTACCTCAACTACTTCAAATCCAATCAAAGTGCCCAAATCCTTAAACATTTGTCTAAGATCACCATAAAATGCTACCCGATGATTACCGAATGTTTCGCTATCATCATTTTCAGCTATTGCTTTTGCATTGGTTTTAATTATCAATTTTGACCTGCATATTACATCCACCCAGTGTTTGAAATAATTCTCGCCATTAACGGTTTTTCCTGTAAAAACATGTATTTTTTTCTGATGCATGTTTATTATAGCTACTGTAACTTTCTTACCTATTGGTAAATTTACTTGTACACAAGCACCACCTTTATTTTCTTCAACCAGTGGTAAATTTCTTATAATATAAGGAAGTTTTCCCTCATCACTGTAAGGGTTAAGTTTAAGCGAGAATTCACAATGACCAATAGTAACTGTTTCAGTGGGTGGGTCTATCATAAAATCTCCACAAAATCCAGCTTTGCCTGTAGTGTATAAAACAAGCTGCTGAATAATTAGTGCATCTATTAGAGTTTCAGAAGTAGCCACAATACCATCTGAAAAAAATTGAGCAGATGGTAAACCTTGCGATGGAATACCATCAGGATATCCTTCTAAGTTTCCACAACCCTCTCCTCTTGGCTGGAAATGACAATACCCTTCCGTTGTTATTGCCTGAGTATTATATTTCGCCATCAATTCTTTCATAGATAAGTAAAGTTTGGCCGACCTTACTATCTGTTCTTTATTGGTACCCTTTATCCCTTCAGCTTCATTAATCCATTTTTTTGCAATTTTTTCAGCTTCTTTTTGGTCAACCTTATTTATTCTTCCAAATAATTCTTTTTGTGGTATGGTTACAAGTTCTGTCCCAAATATCTCTTCTAAATTATTAAGATAAACTTTCTCATATTCTTTTCTGTCTTCTTTGGTTGGTCCAGTTTGTAAATATGATGGTTCATAGTCACCTAGAACAGGATTATCTGTAACTACCAATACTCTCAAACCCTTCATTTTTGATATACCCTGAATCAACTTAATTTTTCCTGCTATATCTTCCAGCCGAGATGCATAGATAGTTTCATCTACATCAGGTATTACAGGCAAAACAGATGCTAAAAGCTTTTTCCCTTTAATATAATAAAAAAAAGGATGTTGCCATTGTCCCCAAAGAGGATGGACAGCTACTATAGGTAGTCCGATTGATGCTAATTCATATGGCGGACGACCGAAGAAAAGTACTCCATCCAAACTTTCCTTTTCTTCTTTTATTTTTTCAATAACCTTTCTTTGATCTCTTGTATCCGCAACAATAAATTCAACACCTTGGCATCTTTCTTTCAATGCTCCCAATATTTCTTCATTCGACATTATTTTTGCATCGGGATGATATATTTGGTAAGTTCTAGCTTCGCCTTGCAAACCAGATGAGGTGAATACTACATATATCTTTGTAATTCCCTTAGCTCTCACTAATTCTGGCATAAACATATAAGCCAGTACCCCAATAATGATAATGGATAATAATTTTGCTTTTTTTTGATTAATCATAATAATTTCCTCCTGTTTTTAAGTTAAATAACTGCTTGGTCCCGGTTAATGTAAAATATACATATTTGTACCTTCCATCTGTCAGAGCCACCCAGGCATTTTCTTTTTCATATATCTTGCTATGTTCCATATCCAGTATTTTCCGCCACGGTATTTTCCCTTCAAGTAGTTTAAGCATTTTCTCCACATGTTTTGATCGCCCATCAATCATGTCTCCGTGGTCTGCTGTATACAAAATTAACGTATTTTTCATATTGTCCTGTCTCTTTCAAAGCTTTTATTACCCTTCCTATTTGCTCATCAACAAGAGAGATGGCTGCTGCAGATGCTGTCCCTATTTTTTTATTTTTTTTATCCGGTTTTTAATATTGAATAATTTTTCGGAAATATGTATATTAACACAATATTAAGTAGTATTTACTGAAAAGGCATAATTTTATAAATGAGTTATACGCAATTTCCCAAAAAGACAGACTGAACTATTTCATTGACTATTAAACAGTGCAAAAGCAAATTATAATATAGCTATGACAGAATTATTTCATTATTCTTCTATAAATAAATTAGCTTTAATTCTTGATTCAAAAAAAATTAGGTTTAATCGGCTTGACCTTGTTAATGATCCAAATGAAGGTATTTCCAAAGATTTTGGGGCAATGGCAATGTATATGTTTGTTTCTTGTTGGACAAAAAATTCAGAGGAAAATTTTGCTTTATGGAATATGTATACAGATAAAATGAGGGGAATAAGAATTGAGCTTCCTACACCTGTCTTTAATAGTTATAAGATTGGTGATTATTCAGATTTTATTATAACTAAAAATGATTCTTTGAATGATCAAAAAAGAATCTTCATATTGCCAGCTGAAAATAAACCAGTTTTAGTAGAGTATACTGATGATGAAGATAGACTTTTTCCTAAAATCAGAACAGATATTGGTTTAAAAACATCAGCTTTAGGTCTAAGAAAAAGAACTATCTGGAAAATAGAAGATGAGGTAAGGTACAAAATGGAAATTTATCCATTTGACCCTAATGTGTCTATAGAAAATTTCCCAGTAGCTTATGAGAAATTTATCGATAAAAGGATTCCGCCTAGTATAGAGTTTTATGATGTAGATTTGAATATAGAGTCTTTAAAAGAAATGAAGATAGTAATTGGTCCAAAATGTGTACTAGGTGATAGACAAATAGTTGAAGCATTAATTTCAAAATATAATCCGACAGCGGAAATTTTTGAAAGTAAATTATCAGGAAAGATTAAATAATAACTGCGTACAATGCATTGTACAAAATTAAAAGAAAATGAAACTATTTAGGAGAAAACTTACCCTTGATGAATTACTGAACGCCCTTTTAGATGTAAGAATTAAGATAGACAAGGGACTTCAGGATTATATTAAAGAAAAGACTGATTTCTCTGGAGACGAACAGCTATTAAGCCTTGAGACAAAAATTTTCTCTCTATGGGTAATTTCATTAACTATCCCTTCAAAAGAATATAAGAATATGTTACATCAGAAACTATGTGACGACATTGGACTATAAGAAAATGAAATTCAATTGTTTTATCAAGAGATAGGTAAACGATATGCAAATTATCATTATGCCTACAACAAGTGGGTAGCAAATCCTCAAAGTGGGTCCTTATTAGGTAGCGTCATAACCGAGACAGTTGTGAATCAAAACGCTGACTTTTCAATACAAGACACTTTACCATATACTGACGGTTTGACAGATATGGAAATGTTCTCATTTTTTGGTGAATCTTTCAAGAATACATTAGAATTTATTGGATACCTGAAAAAAGAGTATAAAATACCTGATTTAAGATAAATTAGAACAAAATAATAATTAGGATAAATAGGGTAAAAACTGCAACTTTATATAGTCCTAATATACAATACGTTATAAAAACGTTGGTCAGAATTACTTGCTGATGAATAATATAATTCTAGGAGATAATTTTAATAATATCTTTAAGAAACAGTTAAAAGTTGAAGAAAACATAGTTGTTTCCACCTTTGAAAGCCCAGATAAAACTCAGTTTCTCAAGAACGATATCTCACTTTATCTGAAAAAATTTCGTGATAATAAATTATCCCATCTACTACTATGCACACAAGTAGTAAATGGAGAAATCCTGTTTGGTTTTGCTTATTGGATACCACGCAAATTTATATCAAATGAGGTGGACTTACTCGATACTTTAGAAATTTTTGCAAACAATTTCGGCTGTAGAATTAAAATCTCGGACAAAAAAGGATACTTCATAAAAGAAGCAAAGAGGTTAATACAAGGAAAACTTGAATCGCCAAATCAAGTTATGGAAATATTGGGATCTAAACACATCCCTTGTGAATCATTCTTGTTTTATAAGGAAAATCCTCATTACGGAATCAATTGGATAGATTGTTATTACTGTTTTGCAATAAACAATAATAAGTATTACACATGGCTCTATGATATAAAAACTGTTTCCATTAAAGTCAAAAGTGAATGGTATAGTTATTTATCTGAAATAAGAGATATACTAAACCCATACGGAAAAACTAATTTAAAAATTATTAGCTCTAAATCAGGCAATAAAGAAGGATTAGTTTTTCATGAAACTTTGGTTAATTATTCAGAAAAAGAAATGGAATTGGAGATACCAAAACACTATATAAAACCATTTGCAAGAATTAATGAGATTTTATCCAAATTAGGCAAAAATGAAAAGATAGCGATTATACCGAAATTTGAGAAGAACAAATGCATTTTTTGTGGTTCTGATAATATAAGTGGGGAACACATTTTTGCCAAATGGATGAGGAACTATTTTGAAGAAAAAACATTCAGTAACATATTACATGCAAGATTACCCGAAGATGACTTGCTGACAACGTTACAATCAGGCCTTTCCAAAGGAACTGAAAGCTCATATGGTTATACTACTCATCATGTTTGTATAAGTTGTAATACAACCTGGATGTCTCAACTTGAAGAGAATGTTAAGGCCATTCTAATCTTTGAACCAAAAAAATTAAAAACGAACCTAAGTGAATTAAATCTAGACAAACATAATGCTAAACAGATAGCTTTATGGATTACTGTTAAGGCAATTTTACTTTCAATAAAATCCAATCTTACACCCATATTGCCTGATAATACCTGTATAGAGATAAAAGAAGGAAAAATACCTTATGGCTTTTTGGTAGAAATTGCTGACTGTGAAACATATGATTTGAATTTCATTGTGAATAAAGGAGCTTTTGCTATGGGAAGTCTTTTGCGATTAAAATTAATAGACAGGAAAATTGCTGAAGAAATGACAAATGATTTCTTCATGGTTTGCGCACAAGTTGGGAACTTTCTTTTCAGAGTAAGCTATTTTGATGAATCCAAAGGATTAAAAAGGGAAGGGTGCATTAGACAAACCAAAGTACTGTACCCATATGGATTCATATTACCATATAAGATAGTAGAAAATGAAAAAGAAAAATGGGAAAAAGCCGGGAACAATTTAAAACTTCATATTTTCAACATAGGTTTAAGTTTGACCGATTATTAACTACTCAACAGGCAGTATAGTTAACGCCGCGTTTTGATTAGAAAAGCATTAAAACAAATAAAAAACAAATACGTCAAACCGATAAAATATTCAGTGGCCTGACAGATGCGGAGCTAATCATACTGCCAAACCGGTTATACACAAGCGGAAAAAAGACAAAGACATGACAAATGACAATTAAATGAAATATTAAACTTGATATTGAAAACTTGACTTGTGGACTGACTCACAGGCACTCATTGCCGGCCTCCCGATAGCTATCGGGATATTTTAATCTTTTATTATACTGCACAAAAATTTCAAAATTCTAATGCCTACGTACATTACACACATTTGCAAGTCCCGCAATGCTAAACAGCAGACATAAACTAGCAAAAGAGTGTAATTTTACAAATGGTTTTTCTAAATTTGGACTAAAACTGATTATATGCCTAAAATTTATGACAATATAGTAAACCATTTGACTAAGGGATTAAATGAATCCCTTGAGGTATCGCAGAGAACTGATTTTTGTGTTGGATATTTTAACCTTAGAGGATGGAAACAGGTTGCGGATAATATTGACAAATTTTCGGGTGAGGAGAACAACAGATGTCGGCTTTTGGTGGGGATGCAAAAATTACCTCGTGATGTTATTTCAGAATATTTTATAAATATTGATAAGCCAATAGATAATGCTGCTGCAAGCAAGATAAAAAAACAACTTGCTGTTGAATTCAGAAATCAACTAACTATTGGTACTCCAACTGAAGAAGACGAACTAGGATTGAGAAAACTTGGAAAACAGCTTAAAGATAATAAGGTTGTTGTAAAGCTATTCCTCAGGCATGCGTTACATGCTAAACTATATCTTGCATTTCGGGAAGATAAGATAAATCCAATAATTGGATATCTGGGGAGCAGTAATTTGACTCTTGCAGGCCTCGTCAAGCAAGGAGAATTGAATATTGATGTGCTAGATCGGGATGCTGCTGAAAAACTAGCCAGATGGTTTGAAGATAGATGGGAGGACAGGTGGTGTATTGATATTACCAAGGAATTAATTGAAATTATCGAGGAAAGTTGGGCCGGAGAAAAACTTATTCCACCGTATCATATTTATTTAAAAATAGCTTATCACTTGTCGATAGAAGCCAGAGCAGGATTACAGGAATTTAAAATTCCTAAGATTTTCCAAAAAGAACTTTTAGAATTCCAGGAAAAAGCAGTTTTAATCGCTGCCCATCACCTGAATAAGCGTAACGGTGTTATGATTGGTGATGTTGTCGGATTGGGAAAAACAATTATAGCTATCACCATCGCAAAAATGTTTGAAGAAGATCTGGGCATGGAAACACTAATTTTATGTCCGGTTAACATTGTAAAAATGTGGAAGAAATATGCGGATAAATATGAATTAAAAAGGGTATCGCAAATTCTACCAATATCACAGGTGCAAACGAAATTACCTTCACTAAGGCGATACAGGTTAGTTATTATCGATGAAAGCCATAATTTAAGAAATCGTGAAGGCAAAAGATATCGGGCGATTAATGAATATATACAGGAAAATGACAGCATGGTCGTTTTACTCACAGCGACACCATACAATAAAGATTACCTGGACCTTTCAAGCCCATTAAGGCTATTTATTCCTGAAGATAAAGATTTGGGGATCAGCCCCGAAAATTACATTACTGAAATAGGTGGAAAGGTGGAATTTGCAGCCAGACATCAACATGGAATAAGAAGCTTGCCGGCTTTTGAAAAAAGTGATTATACGGATGATTGGAGGGAATTGATGAGATTGTACCTAGTCAGACGTACCCGAAGTTTTATTAAGGGTAATTATGCCAGGTATGATTCTTTAAAAGATAGAAAATATTTACTTTTTAGTAACGGAGATCGCTCATATTTCCCGGATAGGATACCAAGAAAAATGGAATATGAATTTGATCCGAATAATCCTGCTGATCAATATGCAAAATTATACTCGACTGAAGTTGTAAATATCATTAACAAACTGGAACTTGTCAGATATGGTTTAGGTAATTACCTTGATGAGAAATCTTTACTTGTTCCAACACCTAATGAAAAGGTTGTTATTGAGAATTTGGCAAGAGCCGGTAAAAGATTAATAGGATTCTCAAGGACAGGACTATTCAAAAGGCTCGAAAGCAGCGGATATTCCTTCCTATTGTCAATATCAAGGCATATTTTAAGGAACTTTATTTTCGTCTATGCCATAGAAAATAATTTACCTTTCTCTATTGGCTCGCAGGAGGCAAATATGTTGGATGAATTTTTGGAAGATGAAGATCCTGATAGCCAAAATAAAACAAACTTTTTAAAACTGGTTTTAGATGAAGAAACGTACTTAAAAAATGCTGAAGAAATTTATCAAATCATCTCTCAGGCAAATGAAAGAAAGAAATATCAGTGGATTAGTTCGGGATTGTTTTTAAAACAAGTAAAGAACCTGCTCATTGAAGATGCACGGAAACTGATTGAAATCCTAAAGTTAGGTAAGGATTGGAATGCATATGAAGACAGGCAATTAAATGCCTTATATGATTTATGTTCTGTAAAATACGCAAAAGAGAAAATTATCGTATTTACCCAATTCGCGGATACAGCCCATTATTTATTTGAACAGTTAAAGAAAAGAGGGATTAAAAGAATTGAATGCGCAACGGGTGATAGCGAAGATCCGACAGATCTTGCCTATCGCTTTAGTCCCATAAGTAACGAAGTCAAAAAGGAAGAGTTGGGAGAGAAGGGTGAAATCAGGGTTTTAATTACAACCGATGTACTTAGCGAAGGCCAAAATTTACAAGACGGGTATATCGTAGTTAATTATGACCTTCCCTGGGCAATTATCAGGTTGATCCAACGGACTGGCAGGGTGGACCGTATCGGACAGAAATCTGAGCAAATTCTTTGTTACTCTTTCTTACCTGAAGATGGAATTGAAAGGATTATCGGACTGAGAAGGCGTTTAACAAGGAGAATAAGAGAAAATGCCGAAGTAGTGGGATCCGATGAGGTTTTCTTTGAAGGAGATCCTGTTAATATCTCAGATTTGTACAATGAAAAAGCAGGTATTCTGGACGATGAAGATGACGGAGAGGTGGACTTAGCTTCATATGCTTACCAGATTTGGAAAAATGCCATTGATGATTACCCAAAACTACAAAAGATAATTCCGGAATATCCTGATGTAATATACAGTACCAGGAAGGCTGAAGTTTCAGATACAAATCCGGAAGGGGTCATCGTCTATACCAAAACCGCTGATGATAACGATATACTTACATGGATTGATACCAGTAATAATATAATTACACAATCCCAGTTAAGAATACTCAAAACTGCAGCCTGTAAACCTGAAACAATAGCTGTGCATAAAATACCAGAACATCATAAACTGGTCGCAACTGGTGTGGAATACATTAAAGATACCGAATCAGATATTGGTGGACAGCTCGGGAAAAAGACCGGTGCAAGGTACAGGGTTTATATGCGCCTGAACAGTTACTACCGGGAATATCAAAATACATTATTTGCAAATGAGAACTTAAAGCGTGCTATTGACGAAATTTACAAGTATCCTCTCAGGGAATATGCCCGTGATTCACTGAATCGTTGGTTGAAAACAGGAATTGATGATCAGCGACTTGCCGAACTGGTTGTGGCTTTAAGAGAAGAGGGCCGGTTATGTATTATCGATAAAGAAGAATTGGAAAACCGCCCGCCAAAAATTATTTGTTCACTGGGATTAAAAGCATAAGCTTATGGATCAGCCCATTTCTAAAAAGAAATTTAAAGAACTTGTTACTTCAAGAAAATTCAGTGAACTTTTTAACGAGTTGGGATGGGATTTCGCTGAGTTAACAATACCGGTTATAGCTGGAGATAATCACTATGAATTGAATGCCGTTGCCGAAAAAAGAGACTTTATTATTCTCAATTGTACAGGTAAAAACGGAGGATTTCCAGATAAAACAGAGCGCAAAAAAATTGAACGCAATATTGCTAAAAAATTCTATGAACACCTGATCATATTTACCGGTGAAAAAGTTAATAAGCAGGTCTGGCAGCTCGCTATCCGTGAGCCAAACAAACCGATTGTTATACGCGAAGTTGAGTATTATACCAACCAGGAACCCGAATACCTCTATCAGAAATTGGCAGGTCTTTTTTTCAGTATTGACGAAGAGGAAAATATTGGTATTGCCGATGTAAAATTAAGGGTCACGGAACAATTCAATCAGAATGCTGAAAAAGTTACAAAGGTTTTTTATGACCAGTTTAAAAAAGAGCATGCAATTTTTCTCAGTTTTATCGAAGGAATAGAAAATAAAGTGAACAAAGACTGGTATGCATCATTGATGCTGAACCGGTTGATGTTTATATACTTCATCCAGCGGAAAGGGTTCTTAGATAAGAACCTAAATTACCTTAGCGACAAACTCTACGAAACGCAGAAGAAAAAAGGAAAAGATAAATTCTACTCCTTCTACAAGAATTTCCTGTTGGTTTTATTCCATAAAGGATTGGGCAGTCCTGAAATAAATGAACAATTAGAAACTGACCTTGGCATAATTCCTTACCTGAATGGTGGCTTGTTTGATATTCATGAACTGGAGAAGGATTACGACATTCAGATCAAAGACGACGCATTTAGAAAAATATTTGATTTTTTCGATGAATATAACTGGCACCTTGATACAACCATCACGGCTACCGGTAAAGACATCAATCCCGATGTGATCGGATATATTTTTGAGAAATACATCAACGACCGGGCAGCCATGGGCGCTTATTACACCAAAGAGGATATTACGGAATACATTAGTAAAAACACGGTGATCCCTTTTCTGTTCGACCAGGTTAAGAAGGAGTGTGCCAATGCGTTCCGAGAAGACAGCAGCTTATGGCAAATGCTACGTGAAGACCCCGATAGGTATATCTATCCTGCTGTACAACATGGCATATATGATCTGGATCCTGAAACGGGTGAAAAAAAATACAAAGATTATCCCGAAGAAATAGTGATTGGGTTGGATACCGGAAAACCTGACCTGCTGGAGAGACGCAAAGCCTGGAACAAATACGCTCCGGAGGATATTGCCCTTTACACCGAAATCTGGCGAGAGGTGGTGGAACGCCGCAACCGTTATTTCGAAGTGAAAAAGAAACTTGAAAACGATAAGATCAGGGAGATAAATGATTTTATTACTTACAACCTGAATATCCGACAGTTTGCTCAGGACGCAGTAGAACAATATGAGGGTTCCGATTTTATCAATGCATTTTACAAGGCCATCAGCAAGTTAACCATTCTGGACCCTACCTGTGGTTCGGGTGCATTTTTATTCGCTGCTCTCAATATCCTTGAACCGCTTTATGAAACCTGTATAACCCGCATGCACGATTTTGTAAAAGAAGCCGATGAAAAAGGACAGCTAAAAAAGCATAGCAATTTCCGTGAAGTGCTGTTGGAAATGGACAAACATCCCGGCGATAAATACTACATTTATAAAAAGATCATCCTTAACAATCTTTACGGGGTTGACATCATGAGAGAAGCCGTTGAGATTGCAAAGCTCCGTTTGTTCCTGAAACTGGTTGCCACGGTTGATGTCGATTATCATAAACCCAACTTGGGACTGGAACCTTTACCCGACATTGATTTTAACATCCGGGCAGGAAATACGCTGGTTGGTTTTGCAACAGAAAAGGAATTGGAGAAAAGCCTTGTTGAGGACATGATGGGTGCAATTGTAAAACAGGAAATTGAAGAAAAATGCGATATTGTTGCCCGCACCTTCCAACGTTATAAGGAAATACAATTGGGTAGTGGCGAAGATTACAAGGATTTTAAAGAAGCCAAAGATGAACTCAACAAACGCCTAAAAGAACTAAATCACGAACTTAACCTGCTTTTACATAAACAAGCTGAGAAAATTAAATACAGCGACTGGCTCACCAGCCACCAACCCTTCCACTGGTTTGCAGAGTTTTATGAAATTATTCACGATAAAGGCGGTTTTGATGTGATCATTGGGAATCCGCCATATGTAGAATATACGAAGATAAGAAATACCTATAAAATAATTAATTACAAAACTGAAAAATGTAGTAATCTCTATGCTTACATAATTGAAAGATCCTTTCAACTGATAAGAGATGATAATAATGTTGGAATGATTATACCATTGACTTCAGTATCGAACAATAATATGTATGATTTGAGATGTCTTCTGGAAGAGAAAGGAACAAAGTATTATAGCCATTTTGAAATAAGACCATCAAAATTATTTGAGGGTGTAGATCAAAGACTAACGATTTTCATAACAAGGGGTAATTCAAAAAAAATATTCACAACCCAAGTTTTACGTTGGAATGCTGAACAAAGAGATAGTTTATTTAATTCTATTTATTATTCAACTGGGATTTTCAATTCAACAATTTGGCGTTTATCAACAAGTAGTATAGAAAAATCTATTTATAATAAATTCATTGAACAGAAGAAGATTAAAGAATATTTATCACCAAGAAAAGTTTATTCGAATGAGATACATTATCGTACAGCAGGAGCAAGATATTGGTTAATATTTTTGAATGAAGGATTTAATTCTGAATCACTTAGTAACAAATCTGCTAGTTTTCAATCAGAATTCAAATCAAAATTTTTTATGAGTGCGTTGAATTCAAACTTATTCTGGTGGTATTATGCAGTAAATTTTGATATGTTTAATATTAAGGATTATATGATTTTCTCTTTTAAAAGTAATTACAGAGATAATATAAAACTAATTGACCTTTCAGACAAGCTAGAAAATGATCTTGATTACAATAAAAAATCTTTAGTGACACATAGTTCTACCAGAGGCATTGTAGAATCATATGTTTACCGAAAGAAAAAATCCAAATCTATCATAGACGAAATCGACAAGGTTTTAGCGGAGCATTATGGTTTTACGCAGGAGGAGCTGGATTTTATTATTAACTACGATATCAAGTACAGGATGGGTAAGGAGTTGGAGAAAGGGGAGATGAATGAGTAAAATTAAATTAATTTTGTATTACAATGGCAGAAGTAATTCATATTAAGACAAATCCTGAGGTCCTTAAATGGGCAAGAGATTCCCTTGTGCTTAGCAAACCCAAAGCGGCAGAAAGCACCCTGATAAGCATTTCCCGTTTAGAACAATTGGAAAACGGTGAAAAATATCCTTCAATGGACGAACTTAAGTCTATGGCTAAAACCTATAATCGTACTGTTGCAACACTTTTATTACAAAAGCCTCCCAAAGAGAAACCGTTGCCCAAAGACAGACGTACCATTGATTCTGCTAAACTTGATATTTTCCATGAGAAAACCATTATGGCTGTTCGTAAAGCCCGGGCATTGGTTTCATCATTAATTGAATTGAAAGAAGAAGCAGGTCTTCCCATTCAGCCTTTTCAATTCAGAGCAAACATTGAAGAATCGCCTGTTGCTATTTCCCATAAACTTCGTATTGAATGGGAACTTGATGAATTCAGGCAACTTGAAAATGTAAATGATGCCCTGGATGCCTACATTGAACATGTCGAATCTTTAGGCGTAGCAGTTTTTCAGTTGAGCCTGACACAAGATAATCTTCGTGGGTTCTCGATAATAGATGAGCAAATGCCGGTTATTTCCATAAAACGAGGCGGGGAACAGCCAACTGCCAAAATATTTACATTATTTCATGAATTAGGCCATATACTGCTTAATGAAGGAGGTATTTGCGATATAAACTTTGATCCGAATGCAAAGCAAATTGAAAAATGGTGTAATGCTTTTGCAGCCGAATTATTAGTTCCATCAGCTCAGTTGTTAAAAATGAATCTTGTCCGTCAATATGTTTCAAAAAATGAGAAAAACTGGGCAAAGAAGGATTTGGTTGAATTAGCCAATCATTTTCATGTCGGGCCTTTAGCTATTTTAAGGTGTTTACTGGAAAATAACCTTACGACATCTGCTTTCTACAAAGAAAAACACGATGCATGGAGCAAGCCAACTTTTGGTATTAGCAAAACTCCGGAAGGAAGAAATATTCCAAAGGAAACCATAAAAGAACGGGGTCGCACATATATCAGCCTTGCATTCAAGGCATTTGACCAAAACAAGATTGACCTTAAAGATTTGTCGGACTTTTTGGGGGTTAAGCTTTCATACATCCCCAAAACCCGTCAATTGCTTAATGCTTAATTCATGAAATTAGGCTTTGACGATAAAGACAATGTTGTTTATGTGATTGATACAAGCGGATTGATTATGCTTGAATCAACTTTTAAGTATGACAATCCTGTATTTTCCGCTATTTGGGAAGAAATAGAAGAACTTATCAAACAGGGTCGTTTCAGAACCATTGATTTTGTAGAAGAAGAAATAAACAACTATGAAGGCAAGGAAGATTTTCTTAAGAAATGGGTGAAAAAGTGGAAGAAGACCTTCGTATTTCCTTCAGATGAAGAATGTATAAATGCAGCTATTCCGATTATCAATGAAGAGTATGACACAGGCTTCTTCAATGCCAAAAAACTTGCCGAAGGTCAGGAAGAAGCCGATCCTTACCTGATTGCATATTGTAAAGTAAACAATTTTGTTCTGATCACGAATGAGAACAAAAACAAACCGAATAAAATTCCGGGAGTTTCCGCAAAGCATGGTGTCAGGTGTATTGATATTTACGATTTTTTTGTTGAAAGAGAATTAAAAATGGAAAGGAAAAAGAGATAAATATGTTTTTGCGGAACATTATGGCTTTTCGGAAGAGGAACTTTATTTTATCATTAATTACAATATAAAGTACAGGAGGGGAAAGAGTTGTTTGGGAAGGAAGATAACGAGTATGATGAGTAAGCTATAAAAAAAGAAACGCCCTACTTCGTAAGGCGTCGGACCAAAGATGCTATCTTTGGTGATGTTTGTACAGCAAAGGTAATACAATTAGAATGACAAAAGCAAATAATTTACAAAAAACAGCCTTTAATTCTTGTTCTTGCTAGAAGCATAAAAATAAAGATTGTCACCGGAAATTATCAGATATTCAATTCTATTCTCGTTATTTACTTTTTACCGGAAATTACCGGATATTATTCTAATCACGAACCAAATCACATGATATACAATTAATTATTAAATCACTGGACCAAGTTGGATAACCGGATATAACCGGATACTTCAATAATTTTGTGTAAAGTATGAAAATAAAAGAGTACAAAGGAAATATCGAAATTTTAAATCTACCGAAAACAGCATTTCTTTGCAGCAGAAAAGTCCTGGCAAGTGTAGTACTTAAATGTTATGATTGGGCTATTGAGCAACGGGAAAAAGGAAATTGCATAATTAGCGGATTTCACAGCCAGATAGAAAAAGATGTGTTACATTATTTACTCAAAGGACAGCAACCTATCATCTTAGTATTGGCAAGAGGAATTAAAGAAAATTTAGAACCGGAATTTAAAACAGCAATAGAACAAAACAGACTTTTAATCATTACACCGTTTGACAAATCAGTAAAAAGAGTTACCGAAAAACAGCACAAACAAGAAATCAATTAATGACAGACCTCGCTGATAAAATAACAGTTGGTTATGTCAGTAAAGATGGGCAATTGGAAGAATTACTGAAACAAACGAATAAAACTATAACCAAAATTGAATGAGAACTGTCGGTTGGAAACAACCGACAGCATGGTAATAACAAAGTGCCTTAAAAATTCTTTTACACCTTATTTAATCTTCTCAAACCTCATAAAATCAATCCCTGCCATATTGCCGGGCTTAGCTTTTGGGTCTTTACTCACAATTAGTACCGTTAGAATGTTTTCACCGGCATTTAATTTGTGGGTCCCGAAATTAAACGGATAGGTTTTTACATCGTCGGGCAAGTAACCATTGAAAGATCTTCCGGCAGGTTTCCCGTTTAATTCAAATCGAACAATCCCATAATCTGCTGCTTTAGTGAGCTTCCCGGTAGTTGCATATGTTCCTTCTTCCTTGATATAAAATCGCATTTCTAACTGATTACCTTTTTCTGCATGCCGCCACCATAACTGGGCATTTTTGCTCCAGCCAAATTGTTTGCCGGATTGAACCCCGGCTGTACCACCGTCGATCTTTACTACCTCGAGCATTTCACCTTCCAGAATTCCTTGTTCATTCACTACCGGCGGGTATATATCGGAACGTTTGAGAGCTACCGGTATTTTTACTGTTTCCACGCCGGGTTTTATATTGTAGGTAAAAGACGGTTTTGCATACCAGTATGATGTCATGGCGTAGTTCATAATGGTTTGTGCCCAATGCCAAAGTTCGATATCTGACTGAATTCTGGTAGTAAAGGGGATAGCGTCCAGAGCCCTGTAGCGCATGTTAACTGTCATTCCCGGATGGAAATTGCCTGCACCGGTAGGTTGGGCAATAAATGGATGTGAGAATTTTTCAGGACGGCACCAGGCATATCCGTAGTAATCTTCAGTACCGGTCCCGATACATGAAGGAAATGCTTCACCATCAACGAAGATCTTTTCGTCGCCTTCTCCCCACCAGGCATCGGCAGTATTAAAAACAGTAAGCGCATCACCAACATAAAGACCTTGTCCTTCAAGGTTTACGTAATTAACATCAAAATGCCAGTCGCCATCCTGGGTCGGGTCGGGTTTTGCACTGTGGATCTGGTGGTGCTCGTGCCATGCGACTCCGAAATACATGCTCGATTTTTTCCAGTTGTAGTCAGTAGTGTGAATTTCTGCATTAACTTCAACCTCCTGTTCTCCATAATTGGTTAGTTTTATCGTGCAGTTGTCCTGGTAGGGCATTATCCACCATGCTGTCATCTGACCATCGACTGATACTTCGCTGTACCAGGTTTTTGAAGGAAAGAGTTGGTACCCTGTTCCGAAAAATTCACCCACTGGCACCCAGATTGTTTGGTTGCCGTCAAACGAAGAGGAAAACACTGTTGATCGCAATGCCTGGTTCAAGTTTTCAGCAGCGAGTTTTACCGATATTTTGCGAATGGCTTTGTTTTTGTCTTTCAGCTCAAATGTAAGATGATCCCCGGGTTTAAGGATTTGAGATCCGGAATGACTTTCCGCCTTTTTACCGGTGAAATCAGGTCTGAGCAATGTTTTACACGTTTTTTCTACCAAAGGTTTGGCTCCTGTAAGTACTTTGGTTGAAAAGCTCTCCACTTTCGTACCTTTGGCATAGGTTCGATAGTTGATGTTATAGTAAATACTTGGTTTGCGCTTATCACCGTCAATTTCAATGGCATCACATTCGTAGGTGATCTTGCAATGTTCAGCATAGGGTAATGGCAGATAAAGATTATGGCCCCGCCGCTGGTATTCGGTTTCGGGAGATACTGAAGTGCTTAGCGGTTCTCCGGCCAGCAAACCACCGCTAAGGATTTTTAGCACACTATCTGCAATTACCGGTTCTTCCCCGTTGTCAAGATATATTCGTAATGTACCTTCCGAAGCTCCCTGGCCTGCAAAGGTCATCCAAAACCGGACTATCCCGCCAGGACCTTCACTGTCAAATAGTACAAATTCGTGTCTGCCTTCAATGGTATCTTCCCGGATAAAATGCGTATAGTCCCTGTTAGCAAACCAGCCGTTTTTTTCCGGAGATACGCTCTTCCTGTCATAGCTACTGAACTGTTTTATGGTGTAAGCAGGTTCCGGAAAATACGTAAGCGCTTCACGGTCAGTCATTTCTTCTAATAATGTTTCCAGTGTAACTCTCTCGTTAGTGCAGGAAAACAGAATAGCAAGAATACAAAAAGATAAGATGGTAAAGAGTACGTTATTTTTCATAATTATCAGGAGTTTTAAGTAAAAATTAGTTATGTTTTAAAATGTATGTTTAAAATTTTTTTGGTTCATCCAGATAATGCATAGGTAAATATTAGTTCTCTCAACACTTAAGTTGCTATCCAAAAACAAGACCATCGGTCTTGGATTATTGTAATAAAACCGCCCTATAAGTAAATTAAAACTCCATCGGAGTTTGATTATTAATATTATTTTACATTCCTATTCAAAGAAATCAAAAAGGAAATCAGGATTATAATCAACTTCAAAATCTCGCAAAAACTCCAAATATTCTTCTTTAAATGTTTTCTTCTGATGATGGGCTTTTTGGTTTTTGATGTAATTTATTACATAATCAATTTGTGATCTTGAATACGAAAATCCTCCATATCCGGTTTGCCACTGGAATTTGCCTGGCATCCAATTCTTTTGGTTTATGAAATTTGT
>DAOVQI010000335.1 GCA_030628785.1 Bacteroidota bacterium | reverse complement strand
CGGTGTATCTTCTGGATAAAACGGAAAAGTACCATCAGGCAGTAATAAAAGCGCTTAACAGTTTGTATGATAATTACCGGAATTTTAATTGGGAAAGAGGAAGTGCTGATGGGTATGCCGATGCCATTGAAGGCGCAATTAATCTGTTTAACCGGGAACCTATTCCGTCGGTGGCTGATTGGATAGACAGTGAAATTAAAGTGATGTGGGAAAAGCAACAACCTGATGGGATCATTGAGGGATGGCATGGTGACGGAAATTTTGCCAGAACAACCATAATGTACTACCTGTGGAAAACACAGGGATTAAGTGCCCTGCCCTGGAGAAATGACATAAAGATTGGAGCTGTTCAGAAAGGCAACAAATTCTTTATCAGCCTGTGGGCCGAAAAGGGTTGGAACGGAAAACTTGTTTTCGATCAGCCCCGACACAAAACCCAGATGAAATTACCCTTCGACTGGCCCAGGATCAATCAATTTCCCGAATGGTTTACAGTAGATGCAAATAAAAAATATGTTTTGAACGATATAAATAATAAGACTAAAACAACATTTACCGGTCAGGAACTGATAGATGGCATTGATGTAAAATTAGATGCCGGAGAAGAAATGCTATTAATTCTTAAATAAAATGTTACCTTTTATAAACCACCTTCCCTCCAACAATGGTAAAATCCACTTTGGTTTTCATGATCTGGTCTTCAGGAATAGTGAGCAAATCCTGGTTCACAATCACAACATCTGCCAGATAACCTTCTTTGATCATTCCTTTACGGTCTTCCATAAACTGTGCGTATGCCGAACCCACGGTATAAAGTTCAATGGCTTCTTCCATGGTTAGTTTTTGTTCAGGGAACCAGCCCTGTCCCTCCTCTCCCATCCGGTCTTTCCGGGTAACGGCAGCATATAGTCCTTCCATAGGATCAAGCGGTTCGACGGAATAATCGGTTCCAAAAGCAATCTTTGCACCAGCATCCATCAGACTTCTCCAGGCATAAGCATATTTGCTTCTCTCTTTTCCGATTCGTTTTTCACAGAACCGTTTATCGGTAATACAATGCGTGGGTTGCATGGATGGTATCACACCCAACTCGGCAAATCGCGGAATATCCTTTTCAATAAGGATCTGAGCATGTTCGCTCCGGTGACGGCTATCACGCTTTCCATTAACCTCAATAGCTTTCTCATATGCATTCAATATCCATGTGTTTGCTTTAGGCCCAATGGCATGTATTCCAATCTGGAAACCCATTGAATCACAGAGCAAAACTTTATGTTCAAGCTCTTCATATGGCATTTGAGGCAATCCGGTTTTATCCGGCTCATCTACAAAAGGTTCATAAACCATCATAGTAGCAGAACCAAGTGTGCCATCCATAAATCCTTTGAGATAGCCAAACCTGATACAATTTCCTTTCCTGGGATATTTTATTCGCAATTCATCGTATTTCTTCAATTGTTCTGACTTGTCAGTTAATCTTCCTGCAACATCGATACGGACCGTCAGTTTTCCTTCGTCCATAAATTGTTGAAACAGGTTTGCATCTCCACCCCCGGGATATTGTATACTGGTAACTCCCAGTCGTGCTGCCATATCCAATGCAGCCTGCCAACCTTTCAAAAGTATTTCTTTTTGCTCCTCCGGTGTTCTTTCTATTTTAATGGCTCCTGTTTTGATCAATCCCTGAGCCGACTCTTTCAGAATACCGGTTGGTTCACCGGTTACAGTGTCTTTCTGTATCTCCCCTCCAAACGGATCAGGTGTGTCTTTTGTTATTCCTGAAGCTTTGAGGATATAACTATTCACCAATACAGAATGACCATCGGCGCGGCTTAGCATTACAGGATTATCGGGTGCAACCGGATCAATGAGTTCTTTTGTTGGCCATTGTCTATTGTAAAACATTTCATGTTCCCAGTGTCCGCCCCTGATCAGTTCGCCGGGTTGAACCTGTGCCACTCTCTCTTTTACCTTCTCAGTGATGATCTTCGGGTCAGTAATATACCGTAATTCAATATAATCCAGGTTAACCGGACCAAAATGAGCATGGGCGTCATTAAATCCCGGGATAACAAGTCTCCCTTGTGCATCAATCACCTGGGTTGAATCTTTTTTGATGTATTTTTCGATTGACTTATTGGACCCGACTGCAATAATCATTTCCCCTTTGATGGCTATTGCTTCCACCCGAGGATTATCCTTATCTATTGTAACAATGTTGGCGTTTTTAATTACCAGATCCGCAGCTTCTCCTTTTTGTGATTCTCCACATTGGGTAAACATGAAAAATGAAATTACAAACAGACAGAATCCGATTAGCTTTGTGTGTGTTTTCATTATAACTGAATTTTAAGTTGGTTGTGAATAAAGCAAAAGAAAAAAGGTTCATCCGGATAATGCATAGGTAAATATTAGTTCTCTAAACATTTAGGTTGCTATCCAAAGACAAGACCATCGGTCTTGGATTATTGTAGTAAGACCACAATATAAATAAGAATAGAACACGGATGACACGGATAACGCTGATTTTCACGGATTTTAAATATTTACATAATAAACTTCATTTCCTGTCATTCGTAAATATCTTTCTTTTCTGTGTATATCCGTGTTATCTGTGTCATCCGTGTTCTATATAATTGGTTTTTTAACTACGCATTTCTCGGATGAACCAGAAAAAAGTATAAAGTAAAATACTTGCAAATAAAATCACATTACTTTTATAGAAAATTTAACCGTCTATTAAACTTTTATTCGATTATTGTATACAATCTTTTTGGGAATGGGTTTTTGTCTTTTGCATTGTAGCAGGGAATCAGGATAAGGAGGAGATAAATCAAAGTATTGTTCCATCATTTTACGGTAGCTTTTAAAAAATTCATCAATATGTAAGAATGGTCCATGATGGAAAAACATATTATCGCGGTTATTCTGGAATAAGGTATCGAAAGGGAAAAACGGCTCAAAATCAAAATGGAAATCATAGAAAGGATCTTGATGGGAAAATCGTTCCCTAAAGTCTTTCCAAAATGAAGAATCCGCAGGGAAAGAATAATCAAAGTCAAAATCAGGGAAACGGGGAAAACGATGGCTAAAGGGAAAATCAAAAAAACTAGTGTCAAACCTTTTGTTAAAGAATTGGAATATAGAATCCCGGAAAAATGGATAATCGCCCCAAAGAGTATCTAAAGTGGAGTATGACCATGAGTAGGTCGAATCATATCTAATAATGTTACCGTTTTCATCGGTTTCAGTTGTAACATCGATATGAATTTCCGGTTCCCGGGTCTTTTTTTTCTGTGAAAATAAAGAGAAGTTTAACAAAATCAGGATTATTGCCAGGAAAATAAATTTCTTGCCACTTACTATATGTGAGATATATTTATATTCGTTCATCCTGTGTTATTTTAAGGTTTAAACGAATGAAGACTGGTAATACAAAATTAGAAAATTTGTAACTTATGTAACATGTTGTTTATTGCATTTAACATTATTTAACAGTGGAATATAAAACCCTATTCAAACAGTCCATCATCCCTAACCAGAAGGAGAATACCGGAATGGGAAACAATTACGTATTTCTCCTTATTGAATTCAATTTCATATGCACTGTTTTGAAGATAAACAGCCATATCTCCTTCCTTAGGCTGAAGAGGAACATATTTTAATTCATCGCTTTTGTCTTTCCATGGTTCATCGCTATCAGTTATTGCAGGGATGGGGTATCCGGGGCCAACCTTCAAAACATAACCTGATTGAATCTTTTCCTTTTCCTGCACTCCAGGTGGTAAATACAATCCTGATTTTGTTTTTTGCTGCGGTGACTTGGGTTTTATTAATACACGGTCTCCCACCACGATAAACTTT
>DAOVQI010000399.1 GCA_030628785.1 Bacteroidota bacterium | reverse complement strand
GTAATGATTATTAAACAATTAAAAAGAATTATTCTTTTCCCGGTTCTCGGATTAGGAACACTGGCAATCACCGGATCTAAACCACCGGTAAATATGGGTCAGGACGATCGTCCCAATATTTTATGGATCGTCAGCGAAGATAACAGTCCCTTTCTGGGTTGTTATGGTGATGAATTTGCCACCACGCCAAATCTTGACAGGCTGGCATCAGAAGGGATCCTGTATACGAATGCCTTTGCCAACGCCCCGGTTTGTGCACCCACCCGTTCAACCATTATTTCCGGTATGTACGCTTCCAGTCTGGGGACAGAACACATGCGCAGCACATACTCAATTCCCCCGGAGATAAAATTTTTCCCTCAGTATCTGCGTGAAGCGGGTTATTATTGCACCAATAATGCAAAGGAAGACTACAATATGCCGAAACCTGAAGGGGTTTGGGATGAATCGAGCAGAAAGGCACATTATAAAAACCGTAAAAAAGGACAACCCTTTTTCAGCATTTTCAATATAGGGGCAAGTCATGAAAGCTCGATCCACAAACGTATCGAAAAGACACGGCATGATCCTTCAAAGGTATTTTTGCCACCTTACCATCCTGACACACCTGATATCCGTCACGACTGGGCACAATATTACGATAAGATTGAAGCCATGGATTCAATCGTCGGTCGATTTCTTGAAAAATTGGAAAAAGACGGACTTGCTGAAAACACCATAGTATTTTATTATTCCGATCACGGGGGCGTTTTGCCAAGAAGCAAAAGATTCTTATATGACTCAGGAACCCGGGTTCCGTTTATTATTCGCTTTCCGAAAAAATATCAACATCTTGCTTCTGGTAAACCGGGCACAAAAACCGGCCGTGTCATCAGTTTTGTCGATCTGGCTCCCACCATTTTAAGCCTGGCAGGAATAAAAATTCCGGATCATATGCAGGGAGAGGCTTTTTCAGGAAAGCAACAATCAGAGCCCGGTTCATACGCTTTTCTTTTCCGCGGGAGAATGGATGAACGGTACGACATGATGAGGGCGGTCAGGGATAAACAATTTAAATACATCCGTAATTATATGCCTCACCGGATCTATGCCCAGCATCTGGATTACCTGTGGAAAGCAGCTGCAACCCGGTCATGGGAAGAAGCTTACAAAGATGGAAAGTGTAATGCAACACAACGGATTTTCTGGGAAACAAAACCAACAGAAGAATTATATAATATTTCAGTCGATCCATTCGAAGTAAATAACCTTGCAAAGGACCCGGAATACAAGGAAACTTTGGTCAGAATGCAACTTGCACTAAAAAAGCATACCTTGGGAATTCACGATATCGGTTTTATACCCGAAGGTGAGTTTATGTCGCGCTTTGAAGGAACAACAGCCTATACGGCTGTCCGCAAACCAGACTTTCTTCTGGAAAGGATAATAGAAACTGCAGAAATAGCCTCTGAAAAATCCAAAGATTTTATTCCGGAACTGATGAACCGCCTTAAGGATAAGGATAGCGCAGTACGGTATTGGGCAGCCACCGGATTTGTTATACTGGGAGAAAGAATTGATCCGGCAGTCGGGATCCTAAGCAACTGTCTGAATGATCCTTCAGCAGAAGTTCGCATTGCGGCCGCTGAAGCTTTATGTGTAATGGGCGAAACAGAAAAAGGCTTGCCTCAGCTCATTAGCGAACTGCAAAATAAAAATACTAAAGTGAGTCTCCATGCCATAAACGTCCTACAGTGCCTTGGAGAGCAAGCACGTCCGGCCCTTGAGGAATTAACCAAGCTTCGAAAAAACAATAAAGACAATTACATTCAGCGGGCTGCCGGGTATGCGATAAGGAGCCTCTCTGATAATGAACACAAGATTGAATCAGTGGAGTGAATTTACAGGGCAGGCCCTGACTAACACTTCCGGTCAGCCTTTGGGTGTATACCTACAGCAAAGACCTGCCAGGGTTCAGAGAACCTGGCAGAGTCTGAATTTTTACTCGTCCCACAGGGATTCCTGAGGCATAACCCGAACTGGAGAGGCTGTGTGAAAATAAAGATAAATGAAAAACCTGGTTATGGCAACTTGAACAATGCTCGTGCCTTGCGGTGTATGATGTTAAAGGAGCTATTTGAAAATTCGTAGTTACACCGCTTCATTTTAACTACTCTTTTACCCCGGGCTGCGCCCGGGGCTATTGTTGTTCGACCCTTTCAGGGTCATTCTCAAGAAATAAAAAGGAAAACCTGTTATGGACTTTTTAAAAATCTATTTCTCCGGGTCGATTCGTGGTGGCAGGAAAGATGCCATTATTTACCGCCAGATCATAAAATACCTTAAAAGTTTTGGAACCGTTCTCACCGAGCATGTAGGGGATAATTACACTGCTGATTTCGGTGAAGCAGGGTTTGATGATTCTTATATCCATAACAGGGATATGGATAAGCTGCTGGCTTCCGATGTGGTAGTTGCGGAAGTATCCACCCCATCTCTGGGCGTAGGATATGAAATAGGCAGGGCTGTGGAACATCACAAACCTGTGCTTTGTTTGTATCGGCAACAAAAGGGTAAAAAATTATCAGCTATGATAGCAGGCAGTAATGAATTAACGGTTGTTGAATACAATAATCCGGAAGAAACGAAAAAGATTATTGAGGAATTTTTGGAGCAAGTTGGTAATTTGTAATTTGTTGGAAAATATTCTAAGTTTATTCGAGGTTCGTAGTACTATTAAAGCTTCTATCTTTCAAGCCCATCCGGGCTGAATTTTTTAATTTGTGCACTCTTCCCAGCCACTAAAGTGGCCGGCTATTACTGCCAAGGCATCCCTTTGGGGCTTCCAGTCCCTCCGGGACTAATCCCATAGATCCTCTACTATGTATTTCTATTTATCTCAATTTATATATATTTATTTGTCCTGCCTACTGCGTACTTTTATATAACTAAACTTTCATCTGGTT
>DAOVQI010000378.1 GCA_030628785.1 Bacteroidota bacterium | reverse complement strand
TTTATACCTGTATAATAAGAGATGGCATATAAAGATTTTACTGAAATGGCTGTATGGCAGAAAGCTTTTAAGTTATTGCTCAAGGTATATGAAGTAACTAAAACCTATCCGGCAGAAGAGAAATATAGCTTGGTATCTGATATGCGCAGGGCAGCAAACTCGGTTACGAACAATATATCTGAGGGCTTTGGCAGATATGAGAAGTTGGATAAAACACGATTCTACAAGATATCCAGGGGGAGTTGTTATGAACTTGTAAATCAAAGCCTGACATCACAGGCTTTAGGTTTTGTTTGTTTTACATACCAACAAAAAATGACTAAAAAATTATGATTAAAGCCTGGTAAGATTATACCTTCAAGACCAATAAAAATGGATACAAGCTAATATAATTAGATGATGAAAGAAAATATTGAAAAATTTTAAATAACTAAACAAAAAAACAGGAAAAGTATGCCTGAAAAATAAGAAACAAGACAAATTGAATTCAATAGCTCCTAATCTGAAGCCTTGGCTTAAGCATAAGGCTATGATGTGCAGTCAAATTCCTTAGCCTCAGCCTTAGCCTTAGCCTTTAATACGAAAAACAATTAAGTAAATAACATAACTCATTATATATCAGTAGATAATTTTAAAATTCCGATACATTTAAATATTATTAATATGAAAAGATTTATTTTTCTTACAGGAATTTTTATTTCCGTTATGGCAAGTGTTGCCTTTACTTATGAATTTGTTTCAGAGAAGAATTATCGGCTTCAGGATAGTGATTGGGTTTCTCTTTTCAACGGAAGGGATCTGTCGGGCTGGAAAATTTTTGGAAACGAACAATGGTACGTAGAGGATGGAGAGTTGATCTGTGAAAGTGGTCCTGAAAAAAAGTATGGATACCTGGCTACTGAAAAGGTCTATAAAGATTTTGAATTAAAGCTTGAATTTAAACAGGAATCAAATGGAAATAGCGGGGTGTTTTTCCGGTCTTCGTTGGAAGGAATAAAAATAAGCGGTTGGCAAGTAGAGGTAGCACCTAAGGGACATGATACAGGTGGAATATATGAATCCTATGGCAGGGGATGGCTTATCAGGATACCGGAGGAGAAAGAGAATATTCTAAAGGAAGGGGAATGGAACAAAATGAAAATTCAGGTCATTGGTGATCAGGTGACAACATGGCTGAATGGTGAAAAGATGGTGGAACTGAAGGATGAAAAAATTGGTAAAGCAACTGGGGTAATTGCCTTGCAAATTCATTCCGGGGGAGGTATTAAAGTGCGCTGGAAAAACTTGTTCATTAAGGAATTATAACATAAAGCAGCTTGAATTCGAACTCACGTTAAAATACATTTAAATATTTGAGAACATGATGAAAACATTTTTTAAGAACTGGAAAAAGAGAATGATCCTTGCAGTTACTGCAATGTTCATGATATCCTGTCTGTTTTCCCAGGAAACAGGAGGAATTATTACACCAAAGAAACACTTTGGATTCACTCCCGGGGATGACCGGATGTTGTTCGATTACGATGAACTGATCAGTTATCTGACAAAACTGGATGTCGCTTCTAAGAAAATGAAAATGATAAAGATTGGGAAATCACCCATGGGCAAACCCATATACATTGCTTTTATTTCTTCTGAAGAAAACATTAACAATCTCGATGAACTTAAAAAAATCAATAAGGAGCTGGCACTGAATCCAAATATTCCCGATGAAGAAAGAAAGAAAATGCTTGACGAGGGAAAGGTATTTTTTTTAGCCACTTTATCCATGCATTCGGGTGAGGTTGGTCCATCCCAATCAGCTCCATTAATTGCATATAAATTATTGACTTCTGAAAATAAGACCATTCTGGGTCATCTTGATGATGTAGTTTATATGATGGTCCCTTGCCATAATCCCGATGGTATGGATATGATTGTGAACAACTACAAAAAATACAAAGGAACAAAATATGAAGGAGCTTCGTTGCCAAGGGTATATCATAAATATGTCGGACACGATAATAATCGCGATTTTATTATTCTTTCCCAGGAAGATACCAAGGCTATTGCCCGAATATATAATACCGACTGGTTCCCACAGGTTTTGGTGGAAAAACACCAGATGGGATCAACAGGGATACGTTATTTTGTTCCGCCCAATCACGATCCGATTGCTGAGAATATCGATGCAGGAATTTGGAACTGGACAGGCATCTTTGGCCAGAATATGATCAAGGATATGACAAAGGAGGGTTTGGCCGGTATAGGACAACATACGATTTTCGACGATTATTGGCCCGGATCAACTGAAACCTGTATCTGGAAAAATGTAATCGGATTTTTAACCGAAGCAGCAAGCACCAGGGAGGCAACCCCCATCTATATTGAACCTAATGAGTTAAGTGTTAGGGGGAAAGGCCTGTCAGAGTATAAAAAGAGCATTAATATGCCGTTACCCTGGGATGGGGGATGGTGGAGACTTGGCGATATAGTAGAATATGAGATTGTTTCAACCTTGTCAATAATAAAAACCGCATCATTACATCGAAGGGATATACTTCAATTCCGTAATGATCTTTGCAAAAGAGAAGTGACGAGGGGCAAAACAAAACCTCCATTCTATTATGTTTTACCACGGGAACAACATGACCAGAGTGAATTGGTAAACCTTGTAAATTTAATGAAAGAACATGGTATTGAAGTATACCAGCTTAAGGAATCATTTACCCTTAAAGGCAAGAACTTTAAAACGGGTGATATTGTTATTCCACTGGCGCAACCCTACCGGCCATTTATTAAAGAAGTAATGGAGAAACAAGAATTCCCGGTCAGGCATTATACACCTGGAGGAGAAATGATCAGGCCATACGATATCACCAGTTGGTCCCTTCCTTTACACCGCGGAGTTCAATCGTATGAGATGAAAACCAGGAGTGAAGAATTTGAAACACTTTTCCAAAAAATTGAAGGTGAATTCGATCTTGCCGGGAAGGAACCGTTAAATTTTTGGGCTGCAATATTCTCAGTAAATAACAATGGAAGTTTTAAAGCTGCTTTTATGGCATCTGAAATGGGTTTGAAAGTGGACCGGCTTACACAGGATATCACCATGGGAGGGAAGGTTTATCCAAAAGGAAGTTTTGTACTGTATGGTGAAGAAAAAGGAAAAGAAAATTTTCGGAAGATACTGCAGGAAGTAAAATTTAATCCCGGCTACATAAAAGAAAAGTGGAAAATTAAAACCGCTGCTTTTAAAGTACCGAAGATTGCCCTGATTGAAACATATTTTCATGATATGGATGCAGGTTGG
>DAOVQI010000153.1 GCA_030628785.1 Bacteroidota bacterium | reverse complement strand
ATTTATTCATTAATTCAGGATTTCTTGATTTCATTATTCAAGGTTACAGTAAACTTAAACAAATCGTTTTAAAACTTGAAATTCTCAGGTCAACAATTATGCTCAATAAAATCTCCAAATTTTGAATATTTCTCGTACAAGATTTTATACTTCCCGGCATTTTCAGGATCCGGCTTATATTCTGTTTCAAATCCATTACCCATGGCATCTTGTGCTTCTTCAACAGTTGCATAGATACCTGCAATCACCGCAGCCACCATTGCCGAACCCAGGGCACAAGCTTGTTCTGACCGGGCAACCTTTATTGGCATACCCAGAACATCTGCCGTTACCTGCATCACAAAAGAAGATTTTTTTGCTACGCCCCCCAGGGCAATTACACCTTTTATTTCCACCCCTTCCGAAATAAACCGGTCGATTATTTTTTTTGCTCCAAATGCCGTTGCCTCTACCAGTGCCCTGAATATTTTGGGTGCGTCTGAGCCCAAATTCAAACCCATTATCGCACCTTTCAGGTTCTGGTTTGCATCCGGCGTCCTTCTTCCGTTTAGCCAATCGAGAGCCACGATACCTGATTCATCAATTGGAATCTTTTCAGCTTGTTTCGATAATTCTGGGATTATTTCTTCAGTAATTTCCTCTGTCAATTTTTCCTTTGTGGTTTTATCTAATACCTTACTCCTTAACAGAACGTTTTCGACCGGCCATAACAGAATGTTTTTAAACCAGGCATAAACATCTCCGAAAGCAGACTGACCAGCCTCCATTCCCAGTTTACCTGGTATAATAGATCCGTCCACCTGCCCACAAATTCCTCTAATAAGTTTTGAACCAAATTCTTCCATAGGAGCAACCATCATATCGCATGTAGATGTTCCCATGACCTTGCTCAGATAGCCGGGTTTAATTTCACCCCCTACTGCACCCAGGTGGGCATCAAAGGCTCCCACTCCAACAGAAACATCTTCAGTTAATCCTAAACGTTGTGCCCATCCGGGAGTAAGATTCCCTACTTTTATATCACAGGTAAAAGTTGACCTATAAAGTTTGTCACGTAATCCCTTAAGCAATGGATCAAGCTTAACCAGGAAGTCCTCAGATGGGAGACCATTAAAGTCTTCATGCCACATAGCTTTATGGCCTGCAGCACAACGGCTGCGTTTCAAAGTTAACGGATCAGTGTTCCCGATAAGGAGAGCTGGAATCCAATCGCAATGCTCAACCCAGGAAAAAGCTTTTTTTCTTACCAAGATATCTTCACGAAGCACATGAAGGATCTTGGCCCAAAACCATTCAGAAGAATATATACCTCCTTCAAATTTAGTATAATCGATTCCGCCCCAAGTCTTTGCAAGCTTATTGATTTCCCCTGCTTCTTTAACCGCAGTATGGTCCTTCCAAAGTACAAACATTGCATTTGGGTTATCTTCGAATTCTTTAGTTAGCGATAATGGAACTCCATCCCTATTCACAGCAACTGGTGTAGATCCTGTCGTATCCATTGAAATTGCAGCAATATTCGCAGCTGTTCCGCCCGGAGCATTGTTTAATGCTTCTTTTATTGTTAGTTCCAGACCTTCAATATAATCCAGTGGATGCTGACGGAACTGGTTTTTGGCAGGATCACAATATCTACCGTCTTTCCACCGGGGATAATCGAACATTGAACTGGAAATCTCTTCACCGTTTGAAGCATCAAAAATAACTGAACGCACTGAATCCGTTCCAAAATCAATACCTATTACATACTTTTTGGTTCCCATATATATATTATTTAGATTTAGTGTCTATCCATAATTTTCATGTGAGATGCATTTTAAATGGAATAATGCCTGCCCGTACCGAACGGTACCTGCCCGAAAGAATGAATTCTTTCATTCAGGCGGGCGTTCGGGTGGGGAGTAATAGTATATCTACACTTTTTAAATATTGCATTAGGCTCATTAAAGGAATCTGTTTCCGGTTTAATTGCCTACAAAAAAGTAAAATGAATTTATTATGAACATCAGTGATATGCTTATCCTTGCTTTTGCGAATTTGTTTCGAACAAAACTCCGGACATTTCTCACAGTTCTTGGTGTGGTTATTGGAATTGGGGCATTATCTTCAATGGTTTCCTTTGGAACGGGAATGGAAAAAAATATTACCAATGCCTTCAAGAAGAATGACTTGTTTACGAGTTTTACCGTAACAGCAAAGAAAATTGATCTTGAACAACTTAGTGAGGGAAATATCGAAGATTTTGGTAAAATCCTTGAGAAACCAAATACACCACTCACCGATTCAATCCTGGAAAAAATACAAGGGATTCCTGGCGTTGAAACCGCCTTTCCTGACATTCTGTTTCCTTCAAAGCTTAAAATAGATGAGTATTATGAGACAAATACCAATGTTCAGGCTGTACCGGCAAAAATGGGTAATTATCAACCTTTTAATGATCTGTTGGCTGGTGAATTTTTCAAGGACGACTCATCAAATTCGGTCGTAATTCGATGGGAAACACTAAAACGAATGAACCTCTTTGTACGGGATGAAGAAAATTCGGTATCACTCACAAGAGAGGATTCCTTACGCGGCGCAAAGATCGTTCATCCTGATACCCTTATCGGCAAGTCCATTCAAATCATTTCAAAATCCTTTAAACGGTCTGGCCGTCCGGTTAATCCACTCACATTTGTAATGTCTTCAGCAGGTGATCCATTTAATGATACAGTAACGGAACTTACTATCTGTGGCATTCTTAAAAGATCAGATCCATTTACGAACATCCGTTTTCGGGGTGGAATCATAATACCAACTAAAACAGCAGGTGCAATACCCAAACTGGGCTTTTCAAGCATATGGGAACTTTTCGATACTAAACAGAAAGGAACATACAATTCATTTTATGTCAGGGTGAACAAGATGGAAAATATGAATTTTGTAAGGAAAGAAATTGAAAAAATGGAGATCCATGCCTATTCTATCTCCGACCAGTTAAAAGAAATAAAAAGAGGTTTAATTATAATTGATTCTCTGTTGGGTGCTATTGGAACGGTTGCCCTTATAATTGCAGCACTTGGAATCATAAACACGATGGTTATGTCAATCCTTGAGCGAACCCGTGAGATTGGGATCATGAAAGCAATAGGAGGAAGTGATAAAGAAATAAAACTTATCTTCTTTGTTGAGGCTGGATTTATTGGTATCATTGGTGCCATCTTCGGTCTTATTTTGGGCTGGCTTGTCACCAGGATTGCGAACCAGATAATAAACGCCAAATTAATTCCGCAGGACGAACTTCCGGTTGATCTGTTTTATTTTCCTCTCTGGTTGTTGCTCGGAGCAACCGCGTTTTCAATTCTTATCAGCCTAGCTGCCGGGTTATATCCGGCTATCCGTGCTGCTCGTATCGATCCCGTAAAAGCACTTAGACATGATTAACCAGATATTCCGGGTTAAAAACAATAATTAAAATTGCAGTGCAACAACGGGCCAGGATTCGGGCAAATCAGATCAATTCAATGTCCATGGTATTTAGACTTAGTCAAGGTTTGACTCTGTGTCAAGCCTTGACTGTCTTGATAACCTGACCAATTTCTTAAAATTAAAATTCTCATGACATCAATAAAAAAGCCTCTTGATATTCTCAAAAAAGAAGGAATATCTCTTTACAGTAGAGCGACTTTCCAAGTCGCTAACGACTCAGAGAGTCGTTCTACAAAGGAAACCCCCAACAGGATTGCTGCTCTCGTACCCCGAGTCAAGAGGCTGTGTGAAAATAAAGATAAATGACTAACCCCGCCATTTATGGCGGGGATAAAGAGTAACAACTAATATCGGGCTTCCTGCCCGACTTCGTCATTCAGGCGGGCGGTCAGGCGGGTAGCCCAGCAATATTATAAGCATTAATCAGAAATTTAGACTTTAATTCTCTGGGCTATTTTAAACGATCTAATTTTAATAATCATTAAATTTAGGTCAATTTAATAATCTTAAACACAATTCAAAATGAATAAAACAGCAAAGATTATTTTGTTCCTGGGAATAATGTTAATCATTACTCCTTGCTTTCTTACAGCTAAAGATGATTTTAGTAGTAATCCACAAACATTTCAGAAGGAAGATCATGTGAAAAAGATCTATAAAAAGATTAATGATATTGAGCTGGGACTTACCATCTATTATCCCCGGTCGTATGAAAAAAGACTGTCATTGCCGGCTATTGTATTCTTTTTTGGTGGCGGCTGGAAAAGTGGTTCAGTGGAACAATTCAGTCCTCATGCACATTACTTTGCATCCAGGGGAATGATAGCAATATTAGCCGACTACCGGGTAAAATCGAGGCATAATACAACCCCGTTTGAATCGGTCATGGATGCAAAATCAGCTATACGATATATCAGGGAACACCATAAGGAACTTGGCATCGACCCAAACAAGATAGTGGCATCCGGCGGTTCAGTCGGCGGGCACCTCGCTGCTTCAACGGCGATTTTGCCCGGTTTTGAAGAGCAAAACGAAAACCCGGATATCAGCCCATCACCCAATGCTTTAATTCTATTTAATCCGGTCGTTAACACAACCGAAGAAGGTTATGGATTTGAACGGCTTGGTACAAAGGTGGAAGATATGTCGCCCGTACATCACGTTCGGAGTGGCCTCCCTCCCACTATTATCTTTCACGGGACTATCGATACAACGGTGCCTTACAGCAATGTGGTTGATTTTAAAAACAAAATGATCGATGCAGGAAACCGTTGTGAATTATTTTCTTTTGAAGGTGAAGGTCACGGTTTTTTTAACTTTAACAGAAAAGGAGGGGAATATTACAACAGGACGGTTTACCATGCTGATAAATTCCTGATATCCCTGGATTATCTGAAAGGAGAACCCACTATCAACCCTTTATTGATTGAGTGAAAGTTAGAGGATTTATATATTGTCTTATTTCTTAAATTATTGAATCTATTGGAAAAAAATCACAAATCACAAAAATTTTACCCCGTGAAATAATCCCGTCCGCCATCTGGCGGATCGGGATTAAATCTACGATCTATTTCACGGGGCAGGTAATTATCAATGTTCAAAAATCTAAATATCAAATAGTTGTTTGAAGATTCAAAATTGGAGTTTGGATATTATTTGTTTTTTGGGATTTGTATTTTGGAATTTATAGACTGACTTCAAATAATAGTAAGTTTTCCCTAAAATTCCTATTTATGGATGTACAAATTGAATCAAGCTGGAAAGAAAACCTCGCCGAAGAATTTGAAAAAGCATATTTTTTTGAGTTGGTTAAATTTGTAAAACAGGAGTATAGTAGTAAAACCATCTACCCTCCTGCCCGGCTGATTTTTAATGCATTTAATCGTTGTCCTTTCGACAAAGTAAAGGCAGTTATCATAGGTCAGGACCCTTATCACGGTCCAGGTCAAGCACACGGTTTGTGTTTTTCAGTTATGGAGGGCGTGGCATTTCCTCCCAGTCTTGTGAACATCTTCAAGGAAATCCATGACGATATCAATGCACCACTACCAAAAAATGGCAATCTGGAACGCTGGGCAGACCAGGGTGTACTCCTCTTAAATGCCACATTAACGGTAAAAGCACATCAGGCAGGTTCCCATCAAAACAAAGGCTGGGAGCAATTTACTGATGCAGCCATAAATAAGCTGGCTAATCATAGAGATCACCTGGTATTTCTTTTATGGGGGACTTATGCACAAAAGAAAGGTACTTTTGTTGATCGTTCCCGTCACCTGGTTCTTGAATCTGCACATCCCTCACCACTGTCAGCCAATAATGGATTCTTCGGCAACAAACATTTTAGCAAGACAAATCAATACCTGGAAGAGTATAATATTGAACCGATCGTTTGGTGAATAGGATATCCGTGCCACGGTTTTAAACCGTGACACGGCTATGCGGCACTGGCAACCAAGCTACATTTTTATAACTTTATTAATTCAAATTTAAACCGCGAACAGTTGATGATCGATTATGAAGCTTTAAAAATAGCCTGGGAGAGAGATGGATTCTATGCCCTCCAACTAGAGGTTGGTGATATTTGTTACCAGGGATGTGTATATTGTTATATGAATGCCATTGAAGAAGTAAGGAACACCCTTTCTGACGACCAGATTCAACAGTTAATAACAGATTCGGCAAGTTTAAATATTACAGCGATAGAATGGCTCGGAGGAGAACCCTTGCTCAGAAATTCCATATTCGATCATATGTCATATGCTGCCGGTTTGAATATCAGAAATAATGTATGGACCGGCGGACTTCCGCTGACCGATCCAAATATAAGGAAACGAACGGCACATCTGGCAAAAAATGGTTTAATATCTATACATTTATCAACCATCAATCCAAGGATCTATAAGATCCTGCACCCTGAAAAGCCTGTAAAAAACCTTTATGCCATTATCTCAGGGGTCAGAAAATTACTGGAAGAAGGCTATCCGGCTGATCAAATCCTGAATTCAGTTACTTACACCGGATTGCAAACTGCTGAAGATATGATCGAAACCATTGATTATTTTGAAAACGAATTCAATGTTAAAACATCCCTGAATGTTTACCATACTTATTTACGGCCCGGCACACCTGACACCGAACTTCAACGGTTTATTCCCGATGAAAAGGATGTGGAAAAAGTATATCAGAGGTATTCCGAACAATGGGGCGTTGAAATATACCCTATGAATTGTGTAAACAAACAGTATTGCAGTGCAACCCTGGCTGTTTTGTGCGATGGCAGCGTTACACCCTGTGCAACCATTCGCCCTGAAGATTCTCCGAATATTCATGGTAACAAATCATTCCTGAGCATTGTTAATGAAAATCTCGATTGGTTAATCTTTAAAAAATTCAAGGAGAAAAAATACCTGCCCAAAGACTGCCAAAACTGTGAACTAAATGAAGAATGTTTTGGTTGCCGGTCCAGGGCATTTGCAGCAAATCTGGGTATTTATGGTAAAGACCCGAGATGTTATAAACATACCGATAATTAACATTTATGATAAACAAGAACATAGCTTCGCTATTTAATTGTTAATTGTTTGTAAACCTCAAAACATTGAACTTAATCCCGATAGCTATCGGGACGATGGCTATCGGGGCGATCTCATGAACACCTTTAAAAATGAAACTTAAAAAGAAATTCCAACAATACCTGACGTCTCTCGAAGTTATTCTAAGTATTTATATTGTGTTATCCATTCTGGTAACTGTAATGAAATACGAAAGAGGAACAAAAGACTTTATGGGTGGAGAGTATACCAATTACAATAATTATATCATTTTTAAAAAATCGTTCGATCATTTAATTGAAAAACAAGACCTATATACGTTTTATCCTGAGGAATACGCAGATCTTTACAAATACAGCCCAACCTTCGCCCTGTTGATGGCACCATTTTCGAGGCTTCCTGATCTGGCAGGACTAATACTCTGGAACTTACTGAATAGTCTCTTACTCTTTTTTGCTATAAAATTCCTGCCAATTAAAAACAACAAAGCCAAAGCTTTTATCCTGTTGTTTATTTTAATTGAACTTATTACCTCCCTCCAGAATCAGCAAAGTAACGGGTTGATAGTGGCTTTGCTGATCCTTGCTTTTAATCAGCTCGAAAAACAT
>DAOVQI010000145.1 GCA_030628785.1 Bacteroidota bacterium | reverse complement strand
CTCCACACCTGTAAAAGAGGGATTGGTCATATTTACAAATAATGAAAAAATTCAAAGTATCAGGAAAACAGCGTTGGAACTTTTGCTATCCAATCATTATGCAGATTGCATTGCTCCATGTATTGATAATTGTCCTGCCGGAGTTGATGTTCATGAGTATATAGCGCTTGCTTCCGCAGGAAAATTTACGGAAGCCATTCGTTTAATTAAAGAAACCAATCCTTTTCCTTTATCACTTGGCAGAATTTGTGTAAGGAATTGTGAAATTGCCTGTAGAAGGAATTTTGTTGATGAACCTGTGGCCATAAATGCTGTGAAGCGCTATTTGGCCGATGAGGACAACAAACATTTTTGGACCCCGGTTACTAAAAATCCTAACCATAAAAAGATAGCAATTATTGGTGGCGGGCCCTCAGGATTAACATGTGCTTATTATTTGACTTTGGAAGGTTATTCAGCCACTATTTTCGAAAAACTTCCTGAGCTTGGTGGAATGTTGAAATATGGCATTCCGGAATACAGGCTTCCCAAAAAAATCCTTGATACAGAAATTAAGTGGATGACGGATCTGGGAATTGATGTTAAAACAGGAATGGAATTAGGAAAGGATTTTTCAATTGACGATTTGAAAAACAAGGGATATGAATCAGTATTTCTGGCTGTTGGAGCTCATAAAGCGACCGGTATGAGGCTGGATGGCGAAGACAGGATAGATGGGATCATTAAAGGTATCGACTTTTTAAGGGAAAAACAAAACAACAAAATGCCAAAACTTAAAGGTACGGTAATTGTTGTGGGAGGTGGAAATACTGCACTTGATTGTGCAAGGACTTCCCTCAGGATGGGGGTTAGTAAAGTAATTATTGTTTACCGAAGATCAATAAAGGAGATGCCTGCACACCCTGATGAAGTTGAGGCTGCTGGAAAAGAAGGAATTGAGATACTTTTCCTTTCAAATCCAGTATCTATCATTGAAAAAGAAGGCCGGTTGACCGGAGTTGAATGTATTAAAATGAAACTGGAAGAAGCGGAGCCTGGAGAAAGGGCAAGGCCTGTTCCAATACCGGGTTCCGAGTTTATTCTCAACTGTGATTATTTGATAGCAGCAATTGGTCAACAGGTGGACACATCATTTATCGATAAGGACAAAGACTGTAAACTGGAAAAGTGGGGAACCATTGTGGTAGATCAGGACACTTTGCAAACTTCCATTCCTGGTGTATTTGCCGGAGGTGATGTTGTTACGGGTCCTTTAACTGCCATCAATTCAATTGCCCAGGGGAAGATTGCAGCATATTCAATCGATGAATTTTTAAGAACAGGCGCTGTAAAAAAGAAGAAAGGGAAATTTTTAAGTTTCAAACATAAACTGGGAGAAATATCCCAATATGAATTTGATCATATTAAAAAGGTCGGCAAAGAAAAAATGCCGGAACTTCCGGTCTCAAAAAGGAAAAATAACTTTGAGGAAGTAGAACTGGGTTTCTCAGAAAACCAGTTAATGCTTGAAACAAAGAGATGTATGGAATGTGGCTGTTCTGAATTTTATGATTGCACATTGAGAAAACTTGCAGATGACTTTAACATAGATATATCACAATATTCCGGAGAAACAAGAAAATACAAGATTGATGACCGGCATCCGTTTATTGTTCTGGACCCAAATAAATGCATAAATTGTGGCCGTTGTGTCAGAACCTGTTCGGAAATATTAAAAGTTTCAGCGATTGGGTTCCTTTACCGGGGATTTAGAGCTATTGTTAAACCTGCCATGGAAAAAGCCCTCCTGGAAACCAATTGCATATCTTGTGGAAATTGTATCGATACATGTCCAACCGGAGCAATGGCAGAAAAATTTCCCTTTAAGCCGTTGGGTCAATATAAAAAAGAGAATTACGAGTCGATATGTAATTTCTGCTCAATCGGTTGCAGGATAAATTATAAAGTAATCAGGGATAATTATTTTTTTGTATCAAACAGTACCACAAGTATCAGAAATTCGCATAATAATGGATATCTATGCGTTAAAGGCCGGTTTGGTCATCGATATCTTCTTGACGGGAACAGAATAATCAAACCGGTAATAAGAAAAAACGGTATCCGGAAGGAGACAGGGATTGAAGAGGCAATCGATTATACAGCGGAAAAGGTAAACCGTATTATTAAACAATACGGACCAGGTTCAATTGCTGTTTTCGGTTCTCCGAAATTATCCAATGAAGAATTATATCTGCTTCAAAAATTTACGAGGGTTGGGCTTAAATCAAATCATATTTCGAGCTTTACTAACCTTTTCCGTGATTCTGAATTGAATTGCCTTGATGAATCTCTTGGTATAACCGTTTCAACCACAACAATGGATGATCTTTCAGGGGCAGACATCATTCTTGCTGTAAATGCCAATCTGACGGATGACAATATGATAATGGAACTTAAAATAAAGGCTGCTCAAAAGAAGGGTGCAGCATTTATCTATGTTAATTCATCAGAATTGAATCCGGCAAGATTCTCTGATTTATGGGTAGATTCAAAGAAGGGAACAAACACTGTTTTATTGAATGGTATTTTGAAAGAGATTATTGAAAATGACGATTTATCCTTTGGGTCCAAAATAAAAAACTTCCCGGAACTGAAAGAAATGGTATCGGCGTACAACGCGGATATAGTCTCTACCCTGACAGGGTTAAGTCAGGAAAGATATATACAATTGGTAGATATGGTAAAGAACCCTGCTTCAAACATTATTTTTATTTATAATATCGATTCCAGACGGGAAAAGTCATTAAATGATCTGAAGGCAATCGGTAATTTCCTTCTATTGACAAACCGGATAAATAAAAAGCACAATGGCATAATTATTCTAAGGGATTATTCAAATTCTACGGGTTTGCTGGACATGGGAGTTACTCCTGAATATTTGCCGGGGTATGTTAAATTTCATGAAATTCAAAGGATAAGGAGTATTGGCAAGGAATGGGGAGTAAACATGGAAGAAATATTTACCCCTGTCAATATAGCAGAAAGGATAATCAGGAATCAGATAAAGGCAATTTTAATATTTGGTGAGGATCCGCTTGCAATTCCGGATAATATAAAATATTTTGATAACCTTGATTTCCTAATGGTTCAGGATATGTTCAATACGGAAACAGCTGCAAAGGCAGATGTAGTGTTACCAGCATCGGCATACATCGAGCAAGATGGAACTTATACCAGTTGTGATCGAAGGGTCCAGGAAGCGATCAGGGTATTTAATGACAAAGGAACGTTAGAGAACTGGAGAATTATAACAAACCTGGCAAAAAAAATCGGCGGAAATTTCAATTATAATTCAAATTTGGATATATTTAATGAAATAAGGGAAATTAACAGGTATTATGCTGATGTAAAGCCAAATGATTTCTGGGGGAAAGACTTTTCGGGTCAATCTGTTGTTACTCAGAATGGGGAAGCTAGTTTTGCAATATATGATACGGATATCATTACATACAGTGCCGGAAATGAGACTATACTCTATTCGGAAAATTATTACAGATCAAAAATAAAGAATAAAATAACTTAACGTGAGTTCGATATAATAATCATTATTGTCCGGGAAAATATTTTAAAGATTTTTCATGCAAAGAGAATTACGATTCTTTGAAATAATAAAACAGCCTGAAAGGCTGAAATAACAAAGCCTGGGGCAACGCCCCAGGATGCATGGTTACATAAACAGAAGCAGGCTGAAAGCCTGCAACAGAACTTTTCATTGTTCCATGAGACTAAAGATGTACATACAATATTTATAAGAGATTGCTCTATTCATTAGAAATTTGTCTGAACATTTAAAGATTGTAATAAATCAAACATAATGTTTCACCCTTTCAGGGTGAGTATGGATTTGGTAAATTTTGTCCTGGGGCGTTGCCCCAGGCTGATATGTATTACCCTTTCAGGGTAAATATTGAAATAAGAACCTCAAGTTATGAAATATTTCTATAAATGTCAGATAATTAATGGTTTTGATTGAGTCTGAAAAATTTAATAGGACACTATGCTGATAATTAATAAATTATAAGAGTCAGGCTTATATCGAACTCACGTTAACTTAGTAAATTCACAGAGTGAATTAAAAAGTTTAATGCTATTCAAATGAAACTACTAAAATTTGAAAAATTAGTGTTTCGAGCCTTAGCCTTAGCCTTTAATACGAAAAGGTCTATGCTGATTACATAATTTACTGTATACCAATAGATAATCTTAAATTCCGATACGTTATTATGATTGATGAAACAAAATTTACTTTAGTACCTGAGTTATTAAATAACATGATACTTTTCGGCAAGAATAATAATATTATTATTGCCGGGGTAAGGATTAAGGAAAAATTGAATAAGTCCGGTATAACCCTCGATGGAATTCCGGATGCTAAAATTTTCACTAAAAATAATCATAGATCTTTGGGTGATTCCATCGATGAAGTCCGAAAAAATAAAAAATTTCTTTCCATACAGTTTGAAACATTAAAGAAAGATTTTTTTCTGTTTCCCGCTAATTTCGATGACAAGTCTATTGTCGTCCTGTCGACGGGTGAAAAGGTAATTCAACTCAGCAAGATTGAGCACGATTTGAAAGAGAGAGTTAAGGAACTGGAATGTTTATATAACATCAGTCATGAATTAGAAAGATCGAAAGCTCTGGATGAGGCAATAAATAATTTGATTCAGCCTTTGATACAAGGATTTCAATTTCCTACATTTACCTCAGTTCGATTTGAACTGGATGGTGCGGTTTATGAAAATCGAGATCATAAGGACGGAAAGCCAAAAAATGTATTAAGGGAAAACATCGTTTTAAACAAAAGCAAAAGAGGAAGTATTAGTATAAGTTGTCACAAACAGGTTCAGTTTTCAGAAGAGGAAGAAAAATTGTTAAAAGAGGTGTCAGGGAAAATTTCCAGGGCACTCGAAAGAATTGAAAAATCAGTTTCTTGTGAGAACCAAAGAAAAAAATTGTTAGTCAAAAACAAATCCTTAATCAGATTAACGGAGGAATGTAACAGAAGGAGAGAACAATTAAGGATTTTTCTGAACGCCATTGAGGATATCATTTTTGTTATCGATCCTGATTTCAATATAATAATCTCAAATAAAAAAGAAATTGGGGATTCAGGGAAATGTTACAAAAAGGTCTTTCATACAGAGGATATTTGTAAAGATTGTCCGGCATTACGAGCGTTTAAAAATGGCAATAACGCCTCATTGGAAAGAAAAAACCTGGATAAAAATTATATGTTGCATTCGTATCCGATAAAAAATAATGGAAAAGTGGAAAGTGTACTGGAAGTATGCAGGGATACAACAAAGGAAAAGGAAATGGAATTTCAGCTTTTACAATCATACAAATTAGCATCGTTAGGAAAATTGGTTACAGGTATTGCTCATGAAGTTAACAATCCAACCACTTTTATCCTCGGGAATATAAAAATCATTAAGGAAGCTTTTGAGGATATAATGCCTATTCTGGATACCAATGCAGAAAAGGATAAAAATTTTAAAATTGCACAACTTGATTATAATATCTTCAGAGAGAATATACCAGTTTTACTTGTAGATATAGAGGACGGGGCCAACCGAATGAAAAAACTTGTTGAAGATCTAAGGAATTATGCCAGAAAAGATGAAGGCTTATTGACGGAAAAGGTTGATTTGAATCAAATCATCATTGATAGTTTACGATTGGTTCAAAATGAAATAAAACGATATGCAAAAGTGAGGCTCAATCTCCACCGTGAATTACCAATCTTTATTGGGAATATTCAAAAATTTGAACAAGTCATCATTAACTTGGTTATCAATGCTGCTGAGGCTATAGATCATGACAACGGCAAGATAGAGATCGTAACGAAATTTGAGGCTCCCTTAAAACAAATTTGCTTGAAAATCAGCGATAATGGTGTAGGAATGGATAAAAACATTAAAAACTGTATTTTTGACCCTTTCTTTACAACTAAAAAGAATCAGGGCGGTACGGGATTAGGACTTTCGATTACTTATGGTATAATAAAAGAACATAATGCTGATATAGAGGTGGATACAAAGCCGGGTTCCGGAACAACTTTTACAATTAAAATACCTGCTGCAATAGATTGAACAATGACTAAAATTCTTGTTATTGATGATAATAAGGCTGTTCTGAATTATTTGAGAATATTCTTATTAAAGACCGGAAAATTTCAGGTTGATACCTTGTTGGATAGTACCAGGGCTTCTGAACTTATCGAAAACAAGGATTTTGATATCTTACTCCTCGACATGGATATGCCAAATGTTACCGGACTGGATGTCCTGAAATACATTAAGGATAATCAAATTAACCTAACCACGGTAGTATTAACGGGAGTTGCTGATGTTGATCTTGCTATATCCGCAATGAAATTAGGAACTTATGATTATTTGCTGAAACCATTGGATGAAAAAAAGCTTTTGGATATTCTGGATTCAGCAGCTTATGAAATCGAGCTAAGAAAACCCCGTACGGACACATCGAAACAATTCTCCCTGGATACCTTAAAGCATAAAGAGGCTTTTAGCAAAATCATAACCCAGGATGAGGAAATGTTGAAAACTTTTCACCTGGTAGAAAAATATGCCATAACCGATGATAGTATTATTATCTGGGGGGAAAGCGGTACAGGGAAGGAATTAATTGCAGAAGCCATACATAAAATCAGTTCCAGGAGAGATAATAAATTTATTCCCATTAATGCCGGGGCTTTTGCAAATGAATTGTTTTCCTCTGAATTCTTTGGTCATGCAAAGGGGGCATTTACCGGGGCAGACACGGATAAAAAAGGGTTTATTGAGGAGGCGAACGGAGGAAGCTTGTTTTTAGATGAAATTGGAGAACTTTCTTTACCGATTCAGGTAAAACTCTTGCGGTTTTTACAAGAAGAAGAATTTTATCGACTGGGTTCAACCAAACATATTAAGGGTGATGTAAGAATAATTGCCGCTACCAATAAAAATTTATTTGAAGAGATCAAGAAGGGCAACTTCAGAAAAGACCTGTTTTTCAGATTAAATATTAATTCAATCCATCTATCTTCATTAAGGGAAAGACCAGGTGATATCGAGTTTTTAGCTTATTATTTCCTGAAAATGTTCAATAAAAAATATAAGAAGAACATAAAAAAAATATCAAATTCGCTCCTTACTTTTTTTAAGAATTATCCCTTTCCGGGAAATGTCCGGGAGTTGCAAAATATTATTAACAGTTCCATGATAGTTGAGTCAGGCAGTGAGTTAAGGAAAAAATCCCTGCCTTGTTATATATTGGAAAATTACAACCTGACAGATGAGATCAATGGAGAATATGCTCCATCATCACTTCAGGATATTGAAAAGGAACATATTAAGAAAGTTTTGGCATATACAAATAATAACAAAACAAAAGCTGCGGAAATACTGGGTATTTCAAGAGTTGGTTTGATATCGAAGATAAAGAACTACAGGATTAATAATTAATGTGAGTTCGATATTACATGATGTCAGGTGTTTCCACCTGACATTGAATGCTGGAGTAATTAAAATCTTGCCATATCATTAACTGTCGGATGGAAACATCCGACAGCATCGTAACCTGCTCATGAGACATTCCGTTCACTTTGTTCACGAAATGATTGTACCGAAGGTATGCCTTTGGCAGAACCCTTTCGGGGTTTATTTGGTTGATTTCAATTGGAAATGAAGTAATTATCATTCCATAGCCCAACCATTTATGGT
>DAOVQI010000031.1 GCA_030628785.1 Bacteroidota bacterium | reverse complement strand
CAGCGTTATTGTCAATAAAAACAAAAACAGGGATTTGACTATTTAATATTCTTGTCCTGATGGAGTCGGCAGCGTCAAGTGTTCCTCCATAGGTATTCATGTGAATTATGATATAGTCTGCTCCCAATTTGTTTGCCTCGGTAAAACTTTTCTTGGTAGTACGCCAGACGGGTTCGGCGATCATTTCTTTTATATCAAATTGGTAGACAAGCTTTTTGACGGAGCTAGTACTGCTATCTTCCCGATCGGTCTGGGCAAATGACGGAGCAACTAAAAAACGAAGAAGTAAAATTAAACATAGTATATTTGTTTTTTTCATCATAAAAATTTTTTACAAAATTAACACATTAATTTACAATCTGTAACCTGTTAATTCCGTTAGGTTTCATATCTGAAGAATTTAAAAATCCTTACCTTTGTTTTTTAACGCCAATATAATATGAATATCAAATTTCTAACTGCTATTTCACCCATCGACGGGAGGTACCGTAATATGGTTGATGAATTAGGGCTTTATTTTTCTGAATTCGCATTGATTAAGTACAGATTGTTGGTTGAGATTGAATATTTTATAGCATTGTGTGAATTGCCATTACCACAGTTGAAAGATGTTGATTCGGATAAATTTAAAAATCTGCGGAAGATTCATGAAGAATTTACAATAGAAGATGCCGGAGAGGTTAAGGAAATGGAAAATACCACTAACCATGATGTGAAAGCAGTTGAATATTTTCTTAAAAAGAAGTTTGAAAATCTGGGTTTTGAAAATTATAAGGAGTTTATACATTTTGGATTGACCTCACAGGATATTAATAATACGGCCATACCTTATTCCTTGCGCGATGCAATCCATGATGTTTATTATCCCCTTCTGGATGAGGTGATCGTTAAACTTGACCGTTTGGCAACCGAATGGGCGGGTATTCCTATGTTAGCCAGAACCCATGGACAACCTGCATCACCAACCCGTCTGGGAAAAGAAATAAAAGTTTTTGTTGAAAGATTAGTCAGGCAACTCAACCTTCTCAAATCGGTTCCGTGCTCAGCAAAATTTGGAGGTGCTACTGGTAATTTCAATGCGCATCATGTTGCCTATCCGGAAATTGACTGGGTAAAATTCGGGAATGATTTTGTTAATACAACCCTTGGGCTCGACCGGTCTCAGACAACAACACAAATTGAACATTATGATAACCTTGCGGCAATTTTCGATAATCTGAAAAGGATCAATACAATTCTTATAGACCTTGTCCGTGATTTTTGGACTTATATTTCTATGGATTATTTTAAGCAAAGCATAAAAAAGGATGAGGTGGGTTCATCCACAATGCCGCATAAAGTCAATCCGATTGATTTTGAAAATTCTGAAGGAAATCTCGGCGTTGCCAATGCCATGTTTGAGCACCTGTCATCAAAACTTCCTGTTTCACGCCTTCAGCGGGATCTGACCGATTCAACCGTCCTGAGAAATATTGGGGTTCCGATAGCTCATACGGTTATTGCCATGAAATCCCTTTTGAAAGGACTTGAAAAGTCAATTGTCAATACCGATAAAATAAAAAAAGATCTGGAAGAAAACTGGAACGTTGTTGGCGAGGCAATACAAACCATTTTACGAAGAGAAGGTTATCCCAATGCCTATGAAAAATTGAAGGAACTAACACGAACACGAAAAACCATAAATAAAATTGCCATACAAGAATTTATCCGGAAACTGGAAGTAAGCGAAAAAATTAAAAAGGAACTGCTTGAAATAACACCTGAAAACTATACCGGTGTGTAAGTGATTAATATACCTTGTTAAGTTTTATTGATTTGATGAAACAGTTTATAAAAATAGTAAAGCTTTTAAAACATTACCTGGGATATTGTTCTCTGAATGTTCTGTTTAATGTTTTATCCGCGGTCTTTGCATTGTTTTCCTTTACCATGGTAATCCCATTCCTGGGTATTTTGTTTGAGAGCCAGCCGTATGTAACAGAACCGGTTCCCTTTAAATTGTCGGCTGAGGGTATTGAGCAAAATTTTGGTTATTATATAACGCTAATAATTGAAAATTATGGAAAGACCAATGCACTGCTGTTTGTTAGCATTCTGGTGGTTTTTATTACCTTATTTAAAAATGGGTTTAAATATCTTGCCAATTATTTTATGGCTCCCATCCGAACCGGGGTGGAAAGAGATTTGAGAAACAATATTTATGAAAAGATACTAAGGCTGCCACTCTCGTATTATACTGAAGCAAGGAAAGGTGATGTTATATCACGGATTTCAGTCGATGTTAAGGAAATTGAGCTTTCCATCATGAGTTCCCTGGAGATGCTTTTCAGGGATCCGATTACCATTGTTTTATTTCTTGGATCCATGTTTATATTGAGTGTGCATCTTACACTTTTTGTATTGATTTTACTTCCCATCAGTGGTTTGATCATTGGCCGTATGGGTAAAAACCTCCGGAGTACATCATTTCGCGGGCAGAAAAAAATGGGGACTATGCTGTCTATCATCGAAGAAACATTGACAGGTTTAAGAATAATAAAAGCCTTTAATGCCGAAGAAAAAGTGACACAGCGATTCAATTCCGCGAATAATTTTTATACACGCATCATGAATAAGGTTCACCGTCGGAGATATCTTGCGCCGCCACTTAGTGAATTTCTTGGCACGGCAGCACTTATGATCCTGATGTGGTACGGAGGAACTCTGGTACTGGGAGACGTAACCAGCCTTTCACCCGCAACCTTTATCGCTTTTATCGTAATTTTTTCCCAGATCATAACTCCGGCAAAGGGATTTTCCACTGCCTATTTTAATATACAAAAAGGTTTAGCATCGGCTGAGAGAGTGGATCAGATATTGGATGCACCTATAACCGTTAAAGAAAAACAAAAGCCTGTACCAATTACCGGATTTAATCATTCAATTGAGTTCCGGAACGTTTATTTTAAATATGAAAATGATTTTGTTTTGGAAAATATAAACCTTACCATTGAAAAAGGCAAAACTGTTGCATTGGTTGGGAAATCCGGAGGAGGAAAATCAACCCTTGCCGATTTAATACCCAGGTTTATGGATATTACATCAGGACAGCTTCTGATTGATGGTATTCCTTTAGAAGATTATCGCTTGTATGATTTACGAAACCTGATGGGAATTGTCAGCCAACAACCCATATTGTTCAATGATTCCTTTTTTAATAACATAGCGTTTGGATTGAATGGAGCCAATAAAGAGGATGTAATAGCAGCTGCCAAAGTTGCGAATGCACACAATTTTATTCTGGAAACAGCCAATGATTATAATACCAATGTGGGCGATGCGGGAAATAAATTGTCAGGAGGCGAAAAACAAAGAATTAGCATTGCCAGAGCAGTCTTAAAAAACCCGCCTATTTTAGTTCTTGACGAAGCTACATCTGCCCTAGATACCGAATCGGAAAGATTGGTGCAGGAAGCTATACTGAATTTAATGAAAAACCGTACATCGATTGTAATTGCACACAGGTTGTCGACAATAAAGTATGCTGATGAGATATGTGTGATCCATGAAGGGAAGATTGTGGAAAGAGGAAAACACACTGAACTGCTAAAAAAGAAAGGTTATTATTACCGTTTACATAACCTGCAGATGTTTTAACCTGAAAAATTCGGATGAATTTAGCTTGCACTGTTGAATTCTGAAGGAACATTCCACAGGGCGAGCGATTTCACCGAAGGTAATTTTTCAGGCAGTCATATTAACTTTTAACCTCAAGAAATTATGAAGGTTTGCGGATTCAGTTTTATCAGGAATGCTGTTAAGTACAGTTTTCCCGTTGTTGAATCGGTAAAATCCATTTTACCCGTTTGTGATAAATTTATTATGAGTGTTGGAGAATCTGAAGACAATACATTAGACCTTATTCAATCCATCGATTCAGATAAATTGGAAATCATTCATAGTGTATGGGACGACAGGTTGAGAAAAGGAGGAAAAGTTCTGGCGGTTGAAACAAACAAAGCCTTCGATGCTATTCCTGAAGAATACGACTGGGCATTTTATATTCAGGCTGATGAGATTGTGCATGAAAAATTTCTTAATCCAATCAATGAAGCCATGGAAAAATACCTCGATCAACCCAGGGTGGAAGGTCTTTTGTTCAAATACCTTCATTTCTTTGGTACCTTCCGCTATGTTGCCGATTCAAGATCATGGTACAGGAAAGAAATCAGGGTGGTCAGGAATGATAAAAACATCCGCTCCTTCAGAGATGCACAGGGCTTCAGAAAAAGTGATAAAAAATTAAGGGTGAATGCATTGGATGCTTTTATATATCATTACGGATGGGTAAAGCATCCTAAAATAATGAGGGATAAGGCTCTTAATAACCGGCGGTACTGGCATCCGGATGAAAATATTGAGAGTGGGACTTTTAAACAGTTTCACCAGGAACAATTTGATTTCACAAAAATTGACTCTATTCGGGAGTTTGACGGAGATCATCCGGCAGTGATTAAATATCTGATTGAAAAAATGAACTGGGATATTAAATTGGATATTCATAAGAAGCATTTTTATCTGAAAGACAAATGCCTGTATTGGTACGAGAAAAGAACCGGCAAAAGACTTTTTGAGTACAGAAATTATAAACTTAAATAAAAGACGCTTGTTGGGAAGGTTTGGCAAATTTATGTATTGTGGAAAGCCGTGCCACGGTTTGGAACCGTGACACGGCTTTCATATTAAGGCAATACTGATAAATTCCATGTTGGATTTTTATTCAGACTTTACCATTAAAATAAATAACATAATAGGCTAAAGATTAGAGGCTGTCTTAGACTGAATAGAGGATAAAACTTGAATCTTGTTGTCAGCGCACATTTTAGCATTCAAACTATTTTGTGATTTTGAATTTTACCAATCTTAGTGGTATTTCTCCTCCATTTTCTTTTTCTGCAACGGCATAGACAAAACCATTATGGAATACAAATGTCCCTCCAGATAGATTTAGTTTATAGCCTGGTGCATCGAAGGTTGATGTACATAAGAAATTTCCTTCTGTATCAAAAGAATAGACTCTGAACCTATTTGTTTTTTCTTCTTTTGTAAATTCAAATACCAGAATATTCCCATTAGAATCAACCATGAGAGTTGAAAAATATGGGAGGTGTTTCGGATATAAGTCATTGTCCTTAAATTTATCTATTTGTTGCCTATATTGTTCAATTATATTCTTTTTATCATCTTCGCTTAGTTCGAGATTATTTTCAACACTTTTTTCAAATTTTGAAAAGTTACTTTTTCCTGTTTCAAAATATTCCATTATATCTTCGTCACTAATTTGAAGGGGTTCGATATTTAATTGAAAAGAATTTAATTTTTCTCCTTCTGGAGAGAATTCGGTCATGATTCCATCTTTTGGTGAAGCCAAAATAAGGTTACCTTCTTTTGAGGTTGACATTCTAAAACGTGTTAACGATGGATGAGTAAATGGAAGTGAGCAGCTCATCATACCACCCTTTGGAATATTTATTATTATTCTACTTTTACAGTATTCTTCAAACTCATACCATATTGTTTTTCCTTTTCCTGTATCAAAGTCTTTGATAACTAAAATTTTCTTACTTTTTTGTCCTTTCCATGGGACATGTCCCAAAATAGCAATTTTCCTGCCTTTTAAAGGTGTTGTGCCAAGAGGCATGTAATCTAGTTTAAGTGTTTTAATATAATTCCCATCAAGATCGAAAAACATCATTCTACCATGAACATCATTGGTATAAAGAAATTGATTGTCCAGTATGCCTTGAACACCTGGAAGCATAATAAATTGACCTGGTCCACTTCCCTTTTTTCCAAATTTTTTAATGAAATTCCCATCTTTGTCGAATTTCCATATTTCATGACGGGTTTTATGACTCATAAAGATTGAACCATCCGGAGCAATTACGATCTTTTTATATTTACCAATATGTTTTCCAAAAGCAAATTTTTCATAATCTGCAAAAAGTTCATTCCAGTTATTCTCCGTACCATAGTAAGTTACGGCTTCCAAGTGAACTGTTCCGGCTTTGTAGATTTCTGCAAGGTTTTGACTGATGGTTGGCAAACCGAAACAAATCAATAAAAGTGTTTGAAAAAAATAAGTTTTCATATCAATAATTTTTTAGTTAAAATCAGAATTATCAAGTAATATGGAATGAATAACTTTCCCGTTTTCATCAGTAATAATAATTATCATCTGTTTCTCTAGCCACAGCTTGTTGGGATCAATTCCATTAATTAATTCTATAAAAGCCATATCTATTTCTGAATTGAGATGATCACTTGCAGGTTTTCTAACTATAATTGTAAAAAGTCCGATGATTATCAGTATTCCTGCTGCAATTTTTAAAAAAAGAAGAGGTGTCAATCTCTTTGATGTCCTAATTTTTTTCTTTTTGGATAATACTCTTGGCGAAGGAATATGTTCCGGGAATCTATCGATGATGGTTAAAGCTTTGTGTAAGGTTTTTTTCTCCTTTAGTGATTTTTCATACAAAGCAGAACATTTTTCACAACTTTGAAGATGCTTCCTTACTTCTTCTCCTTTTTTAGGAGATAACTCATTATCAATATATTCCTGTATTTCCGGTCTATTCAAACAATTCATAATGTTTTTTTTGTAAAATTTCTTTTAGTTTTTGGATCGCACGAGATAATATAGTTCCAATAGAATTGGGATTGATCTCAAGTATTTCAGCTATTTCGGTATATGAAAAACCATCGTGGTAAAGGATTAAAAGGTTTCTATCCCGTTCGTTTATCTGACGAAGTGCCCTAAATACTAAGGCCTGTTTTTCATTTTTTATATAATTATCTTGAAAATCAGGTGAAATTGGGTTTTCATATTCAATATTGTTAATTAATTCCTTCATCTGCGATTTCCTCTTGTAATCTTTTCGAGTTAGGTTAAGTAAAACCTTATACAACCAAGCACGTGGGTTATTTAGAATAGTATTCTTTTTAAGTTCTTTAAAAAGCCTTGTAAAAGTTTCTTGTACTAAATCTTCACAATCTTCTACTGAAAGGGTCAACTGGAATGCAAACCTATATAGCTCTGGATAATACTTTCGGTATAGTTCTTCGAAACCCATTTTAATAATTAGGTAGTTCTATTAGATAAGATCCTAAATGATGAATTTTGTGACAAAAATGAGGGATTTTTTTTCTCAGGTTATAACTTCATTCATACTTCCTCTACGATATCCCTCAAGATCAATTGTCACATAAGTATATCCGATTTCCTTTATCACTTTAACGATCTTCTCCCGTATCTCATTTTGGTTAATTCAGCCTCCATTAGCGGACTTCTGACCTTTTTTTCTTTCAGAGCTCGCATTCCGGACCTGTGATCATTTCTATCACTAAAATTTAATTCATTGATTTAAAAGGAATATTATTTTTCAATCCAATAGTTACATTAAATAAAATTAAATTTGATGGAATTAAATACAATTCATTATTGTCTAATGATTAAAATTTATCCGGTTGAGAAGGGAGATTAAGGGGGTGGTTAGGATTACTTTTTAAACAACTAAAATATTTTTAGGTGCAAATAACAATTGAAACTTTAAACAAGGTTTATAAGAACGGCAACCATGCTCTGAAAGATGTGAGTCTTCAGATTGACCAGGGCATGTTTGGGTTATTGGGGCCTAACGGAGCCGGCAAGACAACCCTGATGCGAATGCTGGTTACCCTTATGAAACCAACTTCAGGTTTGGTAAAGGTAAATAATCTGGATCTGCAAAAAAACCGCCGTGATATCCGCGCCATGCTGGGTTATTTACCCCAGGATTTCCGTTTTTTCTCGAAATTGAGAACCTGGGAATTTTTAGACTATTCGGCTCATTTGTCAGGCATGAAAAACAGACAGGTAAGACACAAGGCTGTGGATGAAATGCTGGAACAGGTTGGTTTGTATGAAGCAAGAGACCGGCAGGCGAATAAATTATCCGGCGGTATGAAACGAAGATTAGGTATAGCCCAGTCCCTGATTGGTGATCCGAAAATTGTGGTTGTCGATGAACCGACCACAGGGCTTGACCCCGACGAACGGATCAGGTTCAGGAATTTACTATCACAAATGAGCCAGAAAGATATAATCATCATTTTATCAACCCATATTGTTGGGGATATCTCCAGCACCTGCAGAAATATGGCGCTATTAGATAAAGGCAAAGTTGTTTTCAATGGAGAACCTGACAAATTAATTGAATATGCCAGGGGCCATGTGTGGCAGATCAATGCCAGTTATAGTGAATTTGATGCTATAAAGGAAAAATTTCATGTTATTTCAACCATACCTATGGGAGACGGATGGGAAGTTCAGGTGGTTGCGGATCATATTAACGGATATTCCGGAAAAATCATTGACCCAAACCTTGAACATGGATATGTGTATTTTATCGAGTATAAATTAAGTTCATAACAGGATTAAGGACATAATTGTGTAATTTGATTAAAAATTGGAATAATTGACCTAATTAACCTAATTTCTAATTAACCTAAAAAATGACTAAAACAAAATGACCAAAAATTCACATGTTAGTCCGAAGGATTCCTTTTCCCGAAGGGATCCCCTTGGGAGGATAAATTGGGATTTAAGAAATTGGGATTTGATTAGATCAATTAGAGTAATTAGGGTAATTAGAAATTCAAAACAGATTAGAGCAATAATACCTTAGGCCTGCCCGAATGACTTCGGTCGGGCGGGCATCCCTTGGGGGAATTTTGTGATTTAAATTATCTTATTTTTCGACCATAATTTACACTAATCTGATTAAAGTATTAATTAATAGTATCAAATATGTCATCTTTCACCATCATCCGAATCGTTGCGCGTTTTGAAATAAAAACGCTTTTAAGAAGCTGGTTTTTCAGGATCTTTTCGATTTTGGCAATAATTATCCTGGCTTTTTATAATGTAATCGCTATGACTGAAACCGGTTCCGGTCTCTGGATATTTCACAGTATACCTTCATCTGTTCCCTATGTGAATATGCTGCTGTTAAATGTGATTCAGGCGGTTATTGCGGTTTTCCTCGCTTCTGATTTCCTAAAAAGAGATAGTAAACTCGATACTACAGAAGTGATTTACATACGCTCCATGACGAACGGTGTTTACGTACTTGGGAAAACGCTTGGAATTATGATTGTATTTCTGGGACTAAACTTCATCGTGTTGTTTATAGCTGGAATGATCAATGTTTTTGTGCCGGATGTTCCTTTTAGTATTTACCCGTATTTATGGTATCCCCTTTTGATTAGTCTTCCAACACTTGTTTTCATTTTCGGATTATCCTTTTTATTTATGGTGATCATAAAGAACCAGGCTGTAACATTTATTGTCCTTCTGGGTTATATTGCTACCACTCTCTTTTTCTTAAGTGGCAAGTTACATCATTTGTTCGACTATATGGCCTTTACAGTACCGTTAATGTATTCGGATTTTGTCGGCTTTGGAAACATTTCCGAAATTCTTATTCACCGTGGTATTTATTTCTTTTTTGGTCTTGGTTTTATCTTTATTACAATCCTGTTATTAAGGCGCCTTCCACAATCGAAGATTATGACGAGGTTTTCAATCCTGTTTTCAATCCTTTTCATTCTGGCAGGATTGATGTTAGGGAACTCGTACCTTTCACGAATATTTGGGGAAGAGGAGTTACGGCAGCAAATAGTGGAGTTGAATAACAAACAATTAAGCACCCCTTTAATTTCGATAACACAGTGTGATATTGATCTGACACACAACGAAGACAAGATTCAAGTTGGCGCTCGCTTAATTCTGAAAAACAATACTACTGAAACAATAAACCGGTATATTTTTACTCTTAATCCCGGGCTGGATGTTCAAAGTGTAAAAAGCGGTCAGAATGAACTCAAATTCACCAGGGATATCCACCTTCTGACAGTAGAACCTGTCCATCCTCTTTCTGCACAATCTCTTGATTCCTTAACGATAAAGTATGGGGGAGTTATTGACGAGAGGATTTGCTATTTGGATGTTGATGAAACAACAAAAGCGGAGCGCAAGAAATCAGGTATGTTAACCATTGATAAACGATTCGCTTTTGTCAGTCCTGCATATGTGCTTTTAACACCTGAAAGTTACTGGTATCCAGTTGCAGGAGTAAGTTATTCGTCCGATTTTCCCGGATTACATACACAGCAGTTTGTTCAATTCAATCTGAATGTAACCACAGAAAAAGATTTGTTCGCCATAGCACAAGGCAAAGCAACAGAACAAACAAATGGCAGTTTTTCTTTCAGGTCAGAATTCCCAATCCCTCAACTATCACTTGCAATTGGCAAATACGAAAAACAGTCAATAATTGTCGATTCGATTGAATACAATCTGTTTATTCTAAACAAACATGATTATTTTTCCGAATATCTTGCTGACTTAGGTGACACCTTGCCTGTCCTTATCCGGGAGATAAAGCAGGATTATGAAAGGACTCTGAACCTGCCGTATGTTTATTCGCGCTTTTCGCTGGTTGAAGTCCCTGTTCAATTTACTTCTTTCCAACGATTATGGACTACCGGACAGGAAACAGTACAACCGGAGATGGTTTTGTTACCTGAAAAAGGGTCTTTAATAAGCGATGCCGATTTTAAAAGGATGAAACGATCTGAAGAACGGCGAATAGAAAGGACAAACCAGGTGGTTTCGCCAAAAGAAATACAGGTACGAATGTTTTTCCGGTTTGTGACTTCAACATTTACTTTAGGAATATCCAGGACCCGACTTCCATTTGGAGGCAGTGGAATGCAGGGACCACCTGCAATTTCTACCAGCAGTATTTATTCGATTTACCCGGATTATTATTCATATCTATACCATCTGAAATCGGATGATTGGCCGGTTTTGAATATGGCCATGGAATCATTTCTCGATAAAGGAGCAGCCAGCACAATGGCTTCAATGTTTCGCGGGTTTACAGGTTTATCGCAGGATGAAAAGACAAACCTGGCTTTGCAGGGTAATAACCTGCCTGCTTTAATGGCATCGGAGGATGACCAGTCCATTGTGTACAATGCAATAAAATCCAAAGGAAAATCCCTTTTTACTTTTATTCAAAGTAAGGTAGGCGATGAAGAATTTGACGATTTTTTATATAATATGCTTGATGAAAACAAGTTCAGTGAAATAAACATTAAAAAATTTAATGAGAGACTTCTGAAGGAATTCGGATTTGACTTGAAGCCATATATTGAAGAATGGTATAACAACCGTGAACTCCCGGGGGTTTTAATCAGTGATATTAATGGATACAAAGTGCTTGATGAAGACCGGTCCCGCTTCCAGGTTACCTTTAAGATTTCGAATCCTGAACCCGCTGATGGATTAGTAGTGGTTTCATTCAGAACATTTGGCGGAGGGCGTGGAATGGGTGGCGGCATGGGAGGAGGGGGAGGTTTACGTATTCCGGGTATGGGGTTTGCAGGGGCTGACCATGAACAGATTATTCATATTCCTGCCAACCATACAAAAGAAATTGCGATTTTACTTGATGCCGCCCCACGGCTCATGTCGGTTAATACCCTCATATCAAAAAATATTCCTTCTACCCTTAGTAATATCTTTGGCACATTCGAGCTTGATAAAAAAGCAGTACCCTTCGAAAGCGAACGATTGATAGAATATTCTCCGGATGCTTCAGAACCGGATGAAATCATTGTTGACAATGAAGACAGTGGATTTAAAGTTATTCAATCGGGCTCGGAAAGCGCCCTTAAGAAATTGCTTAATATTTCTTCAGATGAAGATAAGGAGAAATACGTTTCATTCCGGTTATGGAGACCTCCATTGAATTGGCAGGCGACTACTAATTCTGCATTTCATGGTAAATACATCCGTTCTGCATATTTCACAAAAGCTTCAACAGGTAATAGTATAGCTATTTGGAATGTTGAAATTATCGAGGGAGGATATTATGATGTTTATTATTACGTTCCGGAATTAAGGATGAGAGGTATGCGTGGTCGCGGAATGGGAGGCGGACAAGGAAGCGGGCAACCACAGGAGGAAATTAAGGATGAATATCATTTTAGTGTGTATCACGATGATGGTAAAGAAGAGGTAATTCTTGGATTGAAGAACATTGAATACGGGTGGAACCATCTGGGTTCTTACTACCTTTCTCCGGATTCGGCAAAAGTAGAATTAAGCAACGAATCTCCGGGAAGAGTGGTTATTGCCGATGCGGTTAAATGGGTGAAACAATAGTTATTTGTTATTCAAGTTGCAGGTTACGAGTTAAATGTTACAAGTAATTTCGTGAGATTTAGTGTTTTAGTGCTTTTGTGGCGATGATATTGTTGCCACTAAAACACCAATTCACGAAAACCCACGAAAATAATTTCATCAAAATCCAAGTTTTGCAACATTATTAAATATTGTTATTCTTATATCGAAATCATAATAATAAATAATCAACAGTATTAAAAGAAACTAATGTAAAACAGTAAAATATGTTGCGATTTAGTAAACATTACAAATCATTCGTTAGCATCTTAATTGTAAGTGCCGGGTGCTGGTTGTTTGTTACAAACAGCTTTGGACAAACTATATTAACACTGGATAGAGCGCTTGGGATTGCGATGACCAACAGTCCGGATATCAGGCGTTCGATGTTGAATCTGGAAAGAAGCCGTGAGTCACTTAATGCCCAGAACGCTGCATTAAAATCAAATTTCTCCCTTTCATTAACTCCTGTTGATTATAACCTTAACAGAAACTATGATGATTTTGCAGCTGAATGGTATACTGATGAGACAATGAGATCGTATGGAACGTTTACCATTGCGCAACCGATAAAATTAACTGATGCAACACTTGCACTGAACAACCGGCTCTCATGGCAGGATACCCATATCGAAACCAGTCAAACAACGCGTGACGACAGATCGTTCAGTAATAATTTATTCCTGAGTTTCAATCAGCCCTTGTTTACTTATAACCGGACAAAACTGGAATTGCGGGAACTGGAATTGGATCTGGAAAATGCAACTTTACAAAATGCTATTCAGAAACTTAATATCGAAAAAAATGTAACACAAGGATTTTATAATGTTTTTCAGAACCAGATGGGCCTCCAGATTGCCCGGGAAGAATATGATAATATGCAACAAAGCTATGAAATCATAAAGAATAAAGTTGAAGCAGGATTATCGGCAATGGAAGAACTTTACCAGGCAGAATTAAACCTTGCTACCAGCAAATCCAACTACCAAAACCAACGGGTATTGCTGGATAATTCTAAAGACGCGTTTAAACAACTTATTGGATTATCTCTGTTTGAAGAGATCACGGTTCTTGCTAATGTGACACATGAACCCATACAAATCGATCTGGAGAAAGCTATAGAATATGGTTTAAGTAATAGGATGGAATTAAGGCAGAGAGAAATAGATATCGAAAATTCCCAGTTCGATCTGGTCAGAACATCTGCCATGAATGAATTTAAAGGTGATATGTCGGTTTCAGTGGGACTTTTTGGAGATAATGAGCAATTTGGGGATATATATGAAACTCCCACAAAAAACCCACAGGTCTCATTATCGTTTTCAATCCCGCTTTGGGACTGGGGAGAAAAAAAATCAAGGATCAAAGCCACCGAAGCAAATATTAAAACACGAGAGTTATCCCATGAAGATGAGAGAAATAATATTATTATCAGCATAAGAACAGTTTACAGGAATTTACAAAATCTTGAAAACCAGATTGAAATTGCACGTCAAAACGAAAAAAATGCCCATTTAACCTATGAGATCAATCTGGAACGATATAAAAACGGAGATCTGACCAGTATGGACCTGAATCTTTTCCAGGCCCAGCTTTCAGAGAAAAAAACAGCGTTAGCAAAGTCATTGGTCGATTATAAAATGGAATTGTTAAATATGAAAATACAATCACTTTGGGACTTTGAAGAAGATAAACCTTATTTGGCACTAAGAATAATAAATTAGCTACGTAAATTAATTTTAAAAACGGGTATTATCATAGTAATCGGCTAATTTTAAAATGAATTAACATTAGGCTAAGGCTAAGGCTAAGGCTGAGGAAAGGTATAGGGATTTAGGAAAAAGAATTATATAAACTATGGCATACAATTGATATTACAGAGATGCCTGCCCTGTGAAATAATTATTATAAATAAAACTCAATACCAGCTAAGAAAATTCATTTTGTAAAGAAATAATAATAACCTTAATAATAACACATTAGATAATTATAATAGAAAAAAT
>DAOVQI010000281.1 GCA_030628785.1 Bacteroidota bacterium | reverse complement strand
TGAATGCAATAAAATATGTCTAAATGAAGGCTAAAAGGTTAATATGTGCAGTTAAAAACCTTAGCCTTAGCCTAAGCCTTAGCCTAAAAAATTACAAGGCAATTAGAAAGAGGCATAACTCATTGTATATCAGATTATGTTTTTGAACTTAGCCCCGATGGCTATCGGGGCGATCTCATGAACGAAGTGAGTAAATTCCGATACATATAAGTTAATCTGAATTATCCGGGGGAACGCTAACCATTCAAAATAAATAAAACTATGCCAAGATCAACAAATGCAGTTGCATCAAGAAGACGAAGAAAAAAAATAATCAAACAAGCAAAAGGTTATTTTGGGAGGAGAAAAAACGTATATACTGTTGCAAAGAATGCCGTGGAAAAAGCCATGGAATATTCATATCGTGACAGACGCAAGAAAAAAGGCAACTTCAGGGCTCTGTGGATCCAACGGATCAATGCTGCAGCCAGACAATACGATATGTCCTATTCTGAGTTTATAGGAAAAGTTAACAAAAAAGGAATTGTTCTTAACCGTAAAGTATTAGCTGACCTTGCAATGAACCATCCTGAAGCCTTTGAGGCTGTAGTAAATGAGGTTAAGGATATAAAATAAAATTCAAATCCCAAATAACAAATAACAAAACTCAAATAATTCTCAAAATTCCAAAATACAAATTCCAACCTGAATAATTACCTTCGATAAAGCCCCATTGCTGAATTTATGTATTCGCAGGAATTTAAGATTAACGATTTAAGAATAATTATCTTAAAATGAAGTTAAAAAACAGGGTTATCTTTAAAAAATTTTGAACTATTAATTTCAAAATCCATCAATTAACTTCTCAAATCATAATTCGTTAATCAAAAATCGAAAACCCTGAATTTCTGGTTTATGAATACCAGACTAAAATTTTGTTTGAGTTTTTTGTCATTGTTTTTTGGAATTTATTTGAGTTTTGTATATCGATTTTTGAATTTTAAAAATTACTGGGAAAGCCTTATGAACATTACAATGCCTTAAATTGAAGTTTCATATTTTGAATAAAAATTTGTCATCTCCTGAAACATATGGGAGGCAAAATGCTTCCCTTTTTTTATAAAATTACATCATGAAAATTGGGATTATTGGTTATGGTAAAATGGGCAGGGAAATCGAAAAGACTGCTCTGGAAAGAAACCACAAGGTTGAATTGATCATAGATATTAGCAATAAGAATGAATTCATTTCAGCTAACCTCAAAAAAGTCGATGTTGCCATTGAATTTACACAACCTGATTCGGCTTATTCCAACATTATGAAGTGTTTCGAATCCGATACTCCGGTAGTATGTGGAACGACCGGGTGGTTATCGAAATTTGAAGAAGCCAGGAAATATTGTATAAAAAATCACAAAACATTTTTCTATGCTTCAAATTTTAGCATTGGTATTAATATTCTTTTTACCCTGAACAGGCAATTAGCCAAAATCATGAATCAGTTTACCGACTATGACGTAGAAATAGAAGAGATCCATCATATTCAAAAGCTTGATGCCCCAAGTGGAACAGCTATTACAATGGCAAATGATATTATTTCCAATATGGATCGTAAAATCAGGTGGAAAAAGGAATCAAAGAAACATGAGGGAGATATCCCCATTCGTTCCATACGCAAAGATACGGTTCCGGGAATACATACTTTAAAATACGAATCACCCGTTGATAAACTAAAAATCCTACATGAAGCAAAAAGCCGAAAAGGGTTTGCATTGGGTGCACTTTTGGCTGCGGAATTTATTAACGGGAAAACCGGATTTTATGTTATGAATGACCTGTTGAGGTTATAAAACTCACTGAAAATTTCGCATGAACTAAGCCCCGATAGCTATCGGGGCGATCTCACCGAAGGTAATTTTTCAGGATAAATACTACTTTTATGAATCAAATGATCTTAAACATGAAATTTATTAGAAACAAATACTTCAGGTTCTCTCTGGCTGCAATAGCTTATATCCTATGGGTTATCTGGGTTGGGAATTATTGGTTGCTACCTGGATTGGGAATTATTTTCGATATCTATGTAAGTAAAAAGGTTAACTGGTCTTTCTGGAAAAAAAGGGGAGTAAAGAACAGTACCGTTATTGAATGGCTGGATGCTTTGATATTTGCCATTATTGCGGTAACATTCATTAACATTTTTTTCTTTCAAAATTTTCGTATTCCTACCGGATCGATGGAAAAATCCCTTTTAATTGGCGATCACCTTTTTGTAAGCAAATTAAGCTACGGACCCCGAATCCCAAATACTCCTTTAGCTTTTCCATTTACCCAACATACCATGCCTGTCTTAAAAACCAAGTCTTATCTTGAATGGGTTAAATGGCCATATAAACGGTTGGCGGGTTTCAGAAAAATAAAAAACAACGATATTGTTGTTTTTAATTTTCCGGCTGGCGATACGGTAGTTTTTGAGAAACAAAATCAGATTTATTATTCCATTGTAAGTTCATATGCCGATCAAATCAGACAAAGAGATCTTCTGCAAGATATTCCTGTGAAAACTAAAGAAGAATACTATAAATTGGGCAGAGAACAGGTTTGGAGCGATTATCATGTCATTGACCGCCCGGTCGATAGACGGGATAATTATATTAAACGATGTGTCGGAATTCCAGGCGATACCATTGAGATTCGAACCGGAAATCTTTTTGTTAATGGTATGCCTCATCAAAAATCTGAAAATCAGCAATTTAATTATAACATTCAGACCGATGGCACCAGGATTAACCCAAAAGCTTTTGAACGTTTGGATATTGCCAAAAGTGATATTCATAGCTTTTCCAATTCCTTGTATTTAGTGCCTCTTACTGACGAAAATGTAAAAAAAATAAAGAACTTCAGGAATGTGGTTTCGGTAACAAAATATTATAACCAACCCGGATACTTCGCTTCCCATATTTTCCCCCATGATCCGAAATATCCGTGGAATGAAGATAATTTCGGCCCTCTGTGGATACCAAAAAAGGGAGTTGCTGTTTCTCTGAGTATGGATAATTTACCGCTTTACCGCAGGATTATTGAAGTGTATGAAAAAAATGAACTACGGATTGAGGGTGAAAAAATTTATATTAATGGCAAAGTGGCTGATGAATACACTTTTAAAATGGATTATTATTGGATGATGGGAGATAACCGTCATGATTCCCTTGATGCAAGGTTTTGGGGATTTGTACCCGAAGATCATATTGTAGGCAGGCCTAAAGTCATATGGCTTTCGCTTGATAAGGATAAAAAGTTTCTTGGAAAGATCAGGTGGAAACGGATGTTTATGGGGATAAAATAATCTTAGAACGGAAAGTCTTCCTCAGTTGAGGGGGCTTTCAATTCCTCTTCTTCGGGTTTCTCTGCAGCTAAATGCACTACATTTCCGTCAACATAAATAGCTTTATAAGGGATTGTGGGACATGCATACTCACAAGCACCGCAACCTACACAGATATCGTTGTTCACTTCAGGGATGAATAAATCCCCCTCGTACGGAACCATATATACTGCTTTGGTTGGACAAACTTCAGAACAAGCACCACAGTCGGTTTTATCGGTATGAACAATACAATTGTCTTTTACAAAAATTGATTTTCCAAGTTGGATTAACTGTTTATTTTCAAGTGTAACAGGTAAAATAGCACCTGTTGGACATACCTGACTGCAAATAACACAGTCGTAAATACAAAATCCTGAATGGTAGTCCATATGTGGTTGCATGATTCCGGTAATCCCGTATTGAAGAAAGGATGGTTGCAAGACATCTGTAGGGCAGGCACTGATACATAATGTACACGCAGTACAATTGTCAGTAAAGTTTTCAATACTAACAGCTCCCGGCGGTGATACAGGAAACTCCTTTTCTTCAGGTATTTCTGTAGGCTTTTCGTTTACAGGTATCTCCTTTGCCATCGATATTCCGGCCATACCCAAAAGCCAGGCCACTGATCCGGCAATAAATTTCCTTTTATTTAAGTCAGGGGTAGCTTTATACTGCACTGATACAGGTTCCGGCGGCCGAATGGACAGGATTCCTTTGTGTCTGCTGTATTCTACTGAATCAGAAGCACAAACAGTGAGGCAATTATAGCAAGCTACGCAGCGGGTGAAATCAACTTTTCCCTCTTTATAATCCATACAGGAAGATTTGCATACACGGGCACACAGCCCACAAACGGTGCAGGTACTTTTTTCAATTCTGATCTTATATAAGGAAAATCTGGACAGCAAACCCAACAGTGTTCCTACCGGACAAACGGTATTGCAAAACAGGCGGCCATTTGTAAGTGAAAGCCAAAGGACCAGGATTAGCATAAGGATAGGAAAAAGCAGTATTTCAAACTGTATCTTTATTAATTCGACTGGAAAAATGGTATAAATATCAAATTTTTCAAGTACAGAGGATAATCCATTATTCAAGGCAACCACAACAGGCTTTCCAAAATAGGTCATGAAACGCCCAAAGTTACTGTACGGATCAAGGAGATTTAGTAACAAAATGCTTCCAAATAAAAACAGAACCGTGGTAATACCCAATAAAGTGTAGCGTAAAATATTGCTTGGCTTAAGATAGCGGTAAAATCTTTTCTTCCTTTTTTTAAACTTACGGGCAAAAAAGGAAAAGACATCTTGTAAAATTCCCAGCGGACAAATCGTTGAACAATAAATCCGTCCGAATAGCAGGGAAAGAACCAAAATTATAATAAATCCAAAAACACTAATGCTAAAGACATTAATAAACTTCAGCAGGG
>DAOVQI010000002.1 GCA_030628785.1 Bacteroidota bacterium | reverse complement strand
TCACAGGGCAAGCTCATGATCCCCTGGTGGAAGCCAATCAAAACCTAAATCAACCCTAACGGGTTACTTTTTTATTCTTGCGAGTCCTTTTGAAAACAAGTTTTCCAGGGGATTATTCGCTTCGCTCATGATCCCCTGGTGGAAGCCAATCAAAACCTAAATCAATCCCGGCTTCGCCGGGATTGATTTAGGTTTTGCGGAGAGGGGGGGATTCGAACCCCCGGTACCCGAATAGAGTACGCCAGTTTAGCAAACTGGTGGATTAAGCCACTCTCCCACCTCTCCGGATAGAAAGCAAGCTGATAAATTTCCTGACTTCAACCTTGCCAAAAAAAGCTGGACAAAAGTAAAAAATACCTCTGCAACCGCAAAATTATTTAAACCGGAAACGGAAAATGACTGGTATACAAATAGGTTAACAAAAAAGCAAAAAGCACCCTCATGGAGTGCTTTTTTACATCAAAAATAGATTTGATTGTTTACATCCCATTATAAATCCGATGTGCTAATATTCTTTTAACTAAGAGCATTTTTTACCTTACATTATACATAGCCCTGATGAGTCGTTTAATTGACATAATCTTATTTAAAGCATTAGGTGTATTTTGCTTTTTAAGCTCAACGATCTTCCCGATGTAATCGCTGGCAACTTTAAACCGCTCTTCGTAAAAGAATTCCTTGTTTAAAATTGCTTCCATTTTTTTTCCTCCTGATTGATTTCTCTTTCACAAAATATATTGCATTTTTCATGCCAAAAATCTTAAAATGCTAAAATTCAATAGGAAAACGTTTTGGAGATCAAATTTTTAGATAAAAAATGTTCGGTGCCGATACCATTATGTCCGCTTTCGCACAACCTATAAAAACCGTTATCTTAATGTGAATAAATACCCTGGCAGGGTGAGTGATCGTGCCACCCCGGGCAGCAATACGGCGATAAGCGTCACATCAGACAAAATCACTTTATAATTTTGCCTTCCCATAAATCAGATAAAAATTTTCTATACGGGATTATTCGTATTTGTTCATGAACTCTCTCTTCTCTTTCATTACATACCACAAAAGCTTTACGCGGTGAATGTTCCTCAATGAAAGTGTAATCAACTGGCAAAAAACATTATTAAAAAAGAAGCTACACTAATAATTAGTCCGATCAAGAATATAGTATAAGCAAAACGAAGCAGTTTATATTTGCGGTTAATAGATTTGCCCTGGAAGTACATATCAATATTTAAGTTTTCATAAAAATCATTTTTCGATTCCAATATTTCATTCAAACTATTCAGATATTCATCAATACTCATTGTATCTATATTACTGGAATACATAATGCCCTCCTTCTCTTGCTTTGGTTTGGGTTTGACAGGTTTGGCTGCAATAATAGAATATACTCCTGAGGCCAAACAAAATAACATAAGTATAATTAAAGGGACAGGGAGGGTTGCTATCTCAAAAAGCCCGCTGCCTGCAATTCCCAACCCCGATCCGAGTATTGCAATAACCAACGAAATAATTACTGCATTTATACCAATAATTATATTAGCTTTTTGATCTGCTATTGAAATAAGATTAATCTGATTACGAAGGGTAATCCTGTATAAAGTATCCCTACCCCTTCCTTTGCCCTTTTTTTTAGGTTTTGCATTGTCTGTTTTTTCCATTGTTTTGGGTATTTTATAGGAGTTTGTTAAGAAAAAATCAAGTATCTCTAAGTTTTAAATTTAAGAAATTAATTGAAATTATTTTTGTTAATAATCTAAACATTTTTTCCGATGAATCCCTCCTTCAGGATAAATAAGTTATTCTCCAACATTTAATTGATTTGAATATTCATGTTAATTTGACTTCTATTCATTTATTTATGTAATTTTATATAATTACAAATCAAGTATCCGCTAAGCGGTTTTCCCAAGGGAATGCCTTTGGCAAGAACCGCTAAGCGGATAAATTAAATACCAAAATAAAATGCCTAAGAGCCCTTTTAAGTTTCTCGATAGCTACACCAAGGAAGACCGAGACATCTTCTTTGGCAGGGACAGAGAGATAGAAGAACTTTATCAAAAAGTCTTTGAGAGCAAAATTCTACTTGTATCTGGAGTGTCTGGTACCGGTAAGTCCTCGCTCATTCAATGTGGTCTTTCCAATAAGTTTGAAGACAGTGATTGGCTCCCGATAAACATAAGGAGAGGCACTGACATTAATACCAGTCTCTGGGAGGGGATTTCCAAGTTTACTTTAACAAAGGTTAAGCAAGGGGATAAGCACCTGGTTAAGCAACTGCAGTCACTCTACCTTGACCACTTTAAGCCCATATACCTGATCTTCGACCAGTTCGAGGAACTATTCATCTTCGGGTCAAAGGAAGAAAGACAAGAATTTATTAAAGACATTAAGGAGATAGTCGATGCTGATATTCAGTGCAGATTAATATTTGTTGTTCGGGATGAATACCTCGCCTGGGTCATTGAATTTGAGAGAGAGATTCCCACGTTTCTGGCTAACAGGATACGTATAGAGAAAATGACATGGGTTAATGCTAAGCAGGTTATTGAAGAACCTTGCAAGGTTCATGGGATTGAGGTTGAAGAGGGATTGGCAGAGACAATCCTAGGAAAACTAAGCCCGGAAAGTACCGAGGTAGAACTAACCTATTTACAGGTGTTATTGGATAAGATGTACAGGCTTTCACAATTACACACCCCGTCCTCCTCCCCGGTGAAATCCGCTGACGCGGAATAAAGTTATTTCACAGGGCAAGCCGTCGGACACCCCTCTCAAGAGGGGAATAAAAGTGCTTCCTCCGAAGCAGAAGAATTTAAAAAAAGCACAGATCATTCCCCCCTACCAAGGGGGGCTAAGGGGGGTGTTTTTAATCATGCACTTCTAAATCAGATCGGTGATGTTAGCGATTTATTAGGAAGTTTTTTAGAAGAACAAATAAGCCAATTGGAAGACCCCGATATTGGTCTGGTAATCTTAAAATCCTTTGTATCAATAAAAGGAACAAGGAGACAGATCACAGAAGAAGAAGTAATTGATTTTTCAAGGGCACTTGGGAAGGAAATATCACCTGATACCCTCAAAGATCTTATCCAGAAGTTTGTTAATCTTAGAATATTAAGAGACAAGGATGAAAATGGAAGATATGAGCTAAGGCATGACGGTCTGGCAACTAAAATATATGAAAAGATCACATTGGTAGAGAAGGAATTGCTTGAGGTTCGGCAATTCATTGATAGTGCATACAGCAACTTTGAAAAAAGAAAAAAATTGTTGAGTGTTGACGATCTTGAATATATAGCTCCCTATGAAAATAAACTCTTCCTTAATCGACAATTAGAAAGGTTTATTGAGAACAGTAAAAAAGAAATACAAAAGGCAAGAAGAAGAAGGAGAAACATTGCAGTTGCAGCAGCAATAGCATTGATAATTGTTTTATCTGGATTTACAATTTGGGCTTTAAATGAGAGAGGAAAAGCAGTAATAGAAAAGAATAAAGCCCAGGCAAATAATTTTAACTTCAGAGCCAAAGAAGTAGCCGTAAATGATCCAACAATTGCTTTGCGTCTGGCAGAATATGCATTAAGTCTTGATTCAACAAATGAAGACATTCAGGATAATATCATAAGAATATATTATGATAATAATTTTTACAAAATTGTTGGCAGTCATGAAAATTCGATTTCTTCAGTAGCCTTTTCCCCTGATGGTAAGTCAATATTGACTGGTTCATATGATCATACCGCCCGTCTATGGGATTTGGACGGAAATGAGTTACAGGTTTTTAAAGGTCATAAAGGGATTATTTATTCAGTGACTTTTTCTCCAGATGGTAAGAATATCCTAACAGGTTCATCAGATGAAACTGCCTGTTTATGGGATTTGGTAGGAAATAAGTTACAAGTATTCAAAGGACATGAATATCGGATTAATTCAGTCGCCTTTTCCCCTGATGGCAAGACAATTTTGACTGGTGGTGAGAGAACTGCCCGTTTATGGGATTTGCAAGGAAAAGAGCTGCAAGTATTCAAGGGACATGAATCTTATATCACTTCAGCAGCCTTTTCCCCTGATGGCAAGACAATTTTGACTGGTGGTGAGATAACTGCCCGTTTATGGGATTTGCAAGGAAATGAGCGGCAAGCATTCAAAGGACATGAAGATCGGATTATTTCAGTCGCCTTTTCCCCTGATGGCAAGACAATATTGACTGGTTCAGGTGATAGAACTGCCCGATTATGGGATTTGGAAGGACAAGAGTTGCAAGTATTCAAGGGACATGGATCTGTGATTTATTCAGTAGCCTTTTCCCCTGATGGCAGGTTTATATTGACTGGGTCTTGGGATAGGACAGCTCGTTTATGGGATTTGGAAGGAAATCAATTACAGGTATTCAAAGGACATGAAGATTTAATTACTTCAGTAGCCTTTTCCCCTGATGGCAAGATAATATTGACTGGTTCTTGGGATAACACTGCCCTAATATGGGATCTTGAGGGAAATCAAATACAGGTATTCAAAGGACATGAAGATCGGATTAATTCAGTAGCCTTTTCCCCTGATGGCAAAACCATTTTAACTAGCTCCCCTGATAATATAGCCAGTTTATGGGATTTGAATGGAAATTTTATCAGCTTTCTAAAAGAATATGATCATTATCCTTTTTTAATTGCTTTTTCACCAAACGGAAAAACAATCGCAACATCTTCAAGAAAGTATATACCATTTGAAGAATATTCTCTTATAACTACAACATCTGATAAATTTATTTGCATATGGGATTACAAAGGAAATTTGCTGCATACTTTTAAAGGATATACAGAAATTATTAGGTCAATAACCTTTTCTCCTGATGGCAAGACAATATTGACTGGTTCAGGTGATAGAACTGCCCGATTATGGGATTTGGAAGGACAAGAGTTGCAAGTATTCAAGGGACATGGATCTGTGATTAATTCAGTCGCCTTTTCCCCTGATGGCAAGACAATACTGACTGGTTCAGATGATAGAACTGCCCGTTTATGGGATTTGCAAGGAAATGAGCTGCAAGTATTCAAAGGACATGAAGATAGAGTTTTATCAATAGCCTTTTCCCCTGATGGCAAGATAATACTGACAGGTTCTCGGGATAACACTGCCAGATTATGGGATATGGAAGGGAATTTATTACAGGTTTTTAAAGGACATGAATATTCTATTTTTTCTGTAGCTTATTCCCCTGATGGCAAGTCAATATTGACTGGTTCAGGGGATAGAACTGCCCGTTTATGGGATGTCAAACCATCTTTAGAAGAATTTCAAAAATTAAATAATTATGAAAATTTAAGTGTTTATCAAAAAATTGAATATGGAATATTTGATAATAAGAATGTGTATAAATTAAGTGATGAAGATGAACTTTATGAAGCTGCTTATTATTATAATAAAGCTTCTGGTAATTTGAAAAAAGATGAAAGAGTTGAATATCTCAATAATGCTATAAGTCTTTATAATAGGCTTTTATCAAAGCAAAAGAAAGCAAAGTATTATACTGAACTTCACGATATTTATACAACTATTCAGGAATTAAACCCTGATGATAAAAATATAAATGAACAAGAGAAAATATTTGATGAATTAATAAATCTCAATAATGAAGACGATCTTTTGGAAGGAGCGGATTATTTCTACACTAAAGGTTCTGACGCTGATAATGATAGTATAAAGATTCATTATTACCATAGAGCCATATTATTATTTGAGAAAATCATGGAGGATTTCCCTGAAGCAGAAGTAAAAGAGGATGCTTCTGCTTGTTATAACAATATATCACTGTCACAATTATTTACAGGACAATACTCAGAAGCACTTATTAATGTAAAGAAAGGTCTCGATTTAAAGAAGGAAGAAATTATTTATACAAAACTTGCTTTAGCCTATTTATTCAATGACAAATTTGATGAGGCAGAATCAATAATTAAAGATCATAAGGATGCTATAGTAAACGAAACTTCTTTCGGTGAATATATCCTGAATAAACTTGATGAACTTGAAAAAGCTGGTATCACCCATCCCAATGTTGAAAAGGTAAGAGAATTGTTGGAGCAATAATATCCGCTTAGCGGATAATTTTGTTACTCAAATCTAAAACACCTTGCCTTTTCGTCTAATAAACAGATATTTAGAAAATTATTTGGCTCTGTTATAAGATACTATTGTTCTTACTGGGATTTTGTGACCTCATATAAACAAATTCCGTCCGCCTCCCGATAGCTATCGGGATTGCGGTCCGACGGGTTGAGTAATAATTACTAATTTAAACCCAGAATTGATTTTACATCCTCCACAATAAATTCATCCATTGGATTTACATTAACATCTCTGAATTTTTGTGCTTTCCTCAGATATTCAAGTCCCTGGATAGAATCCCCGACGGCCATTTTTATTTTTCCGATATGGTATACTGTTGAGATAGACAATTCAATATACTGGTTCCCTTCGTTTTGCATATATTGTGTAATTGTTTTGTCCGCTTCAGCATATTGCCCCATTCTGTATAAAACCCAGGCTTTTACATTAAGAAAATACCAGGATTCGGGTTCTTTCTTAACGCTCTCATTAATCAACTGAAGGGCCAGATCAAGATCATTTCCATAATCAGCAATAATCTGAGCATAATATGCATTGAAATCAACATCATTTACAACTCTGTTCCCATCACTGCATATTTTTAAGAGGAGTGCAATAAAACCCGGGTACTGATAAAGCGGACGATTTAGATACCTGGTCGCTAAAGAGTAAAATAGGTATGGAGATTTCTCTAGGGCAATGTACAAGTTTCTTTGCTTCTCATTAATTTCACCGAGACAATCCGCTATAAAAGCCATGTATAAGTGTGCAGAGGCAGCTTCCTCTATATTCTTGTTCTTGGTGGCCATGGCTAGATATTTTCTCGCGTCCGCATATTTGCCTGAATAGTACAATAATCTTCCCAATTGGGTGTATGACCTGTAATCATCAGGATTAATCCGGATTGCCTGTAATGCATATTCCCTGGCCTTCGTTGAGTCCATAAGAATTTCAGACAGTTCACTATACGATCTGTAAAGTGTTGCCTGGATGGAGTCATTCTTCTCATTTGCTTGGATTTGATCATCAAACCACGATTTCAGTTCGCGTTCCCTGCCCAATTGAAGATATGCATCGATCATATTATCAAGTAATTCGCTATTATAATCTGATTCAATTTCCAATTCCCGGTGAAAATATTTAATGGCCTCGTCAGCATCTTTCAAATTGAGGTATTGCTCACCCAGTTTCTTGATAATATCCAGATCATTGGGAAAGATCTCAAATTGCTCTTTATAGACACTTATAGCAGACATTGGCATCGTATTACTCATGGCTTCAGCAAGATCGATTTGACTTCGGTAGTTCCCGTATTTTTCAGGCCCTACTAACAACATCTTTTTCATTTTCTCCTCAATATCAAGCCATTTCAACAGTTTATCCTTGTCATTGAGGCTGACACTTTTAAACAAATCGTTTCCTGAAGGATCCAGGATTAAACAGGAATAGCGATAGAGGTGGCCATATTTGGTGATCAGTTCAGAATCCCGAAGATCCTCTATTGACAAACAGATGAAATCCCCAAGCCTTTTAATTACCTCAAGTTCATTCATCCGTGTTGTGTCCTTTCTGAAGTATTTCGAACACATGAAAATGTTCTTTTGCTCAACAAGGGCCGCTGTCTTTGCTTCTTCCAGGTTAAAAAGCCAGTTAATCTCCGGTTCGAAAATATCCCCTCTGGAATATGTTTCTTTTACTTTCCTAACCATCCCTGCAAGACTTTCAGGAGTTTTATACCCGTATGATTCGTGAATAATCTCACCATCTTTGCCAAAAAACAAAATACTCGGGAAGATTCTGATGTTCCATGTTTCGACTAGATTTTGTTGCCTTTCTGGAGATATCTGTAAATAAACCAGGTTATTGAATTCAGATATAAATATGGGATCCGTAAGGGTTTCATTCAGGAGCTTTCTTGAATGCGATGAATTTTCATTGGAAGCTAACACCATAATTGGAAATCCTTTGGCTTCTGAAATAAGCCTGGCAGCCTCGAAATTCGAAACTTCATTAAAAGTTTCGGAATTCAATATTTTACCGAGTTGATAACGGTTATGTTTTCTCAATCCTTTCTTTAGCATTGAGAGGAGTACGTTTGGAAATTCAATATATCTTTCTAAATCCTCAAGTTTCACACCGTCAGCTGAGATGATCTTAAGATCATGATAGGCATTATCAATTTCATACTCTTTGAAGATGCCGGGGTTGGTGTTTTCATAAAGCCTAACAGGGATGAACCGTGATAACATTACCTGAACCAAGGAATCTGAGTAAACATCCCGATTCATCCATCGAAACCAGTAGTTATTCTTATGATCACAAAACTCGGCCAGAATGGGTTTATCCTCTTTCTGTGCAAGTGCCTTAGCTTCCTCTAAATCCTCCAACCAGATTACCTTTTGATTCGTAGTGGGATCAGATTCTTCCGCTTCTAACCTTGTAATGCTTCTGAGTTCATCGAGGCTATATAGGAGGTCAAGATCTTCCGGATACTTATCCAGGGAAGCTTCAATAAATGCTCTGGCTCTGGCAGTATCATATTGCTGAACATAAAAATCAGCAAGTACGCTGTAGAAATCTACGTGCTTCAGATTATATTTTTTAATAATATCCTCAAAGAATTCCGCAGCCTCATTAAATCGCTCTGACCTTATAAATAGCTCTTTGTAACTATATGCGATAGAGCCGTTATCCGGATTGATTTCCAGAGCCTTATCCAACATTTCCAGCGCCAGATCAAATTCACGTTGCGCTGTATAAATACGAGCCAATCCGGTATATCCACCCAAATTATCGGGATATATCTCAATACCTTTTTGATAATATTCAATGGCTTTTAATGTGTCATATACCTGTGACAGATAAACGCTCCCTGTTAAATTCCAGGCATCCGGGTTTTCAGAATAGTCTTTGATCAACTCATCCGCAGCCTTAATCGCAAGAGGGGCTATACCAAGATAACTGAACATACTCCTTCTTATGTTATCCACATCAAAGGTTTTCAAACCCATCTCCCGTGCTTTATTAATGAGAATCCAGGCACTATCCATTAATTCATTTTCATAGCTATCCGCATATGCAAAAAAGTATACCTCTCCCAGGTAAAAATGAGCTTCAGGTGACTCCGGATTCATTTTTAATAATCTCTGATACTCCCTTGTGATCTCCTCCAGCATGAAATGATCATTATTAGCATAGGAACCCCAGATATAAAGAGCGTTTGCCCTTACGTCAGTAAGGGATCTGGCCTTTTTGCTTTTTTTCACAAATTTCAACTGTTGCCCTTTTAAAAATGCCCTTTCGTAGGCTGGGAAATCGCTCTTTGGCCAAATCAGATATATAATAATTGCAATTAATACGGTTGCCATACCTATAACAGGATAGAGGTAACTCTTCTTAATTCTTATTCCTCTTCTTTCAGCTACTTCTTTCTCCTCTTTACCAATTTCTACTTTTTCATCTGCAATTTTGTCTTCATGCAGGGTTTGAAAAAGGATGAGTTCAGTTTCTATCGTTCGGACCACCGTATTTTCGATGGTTTCAGCCACACTTCCAGATATACCCAGTTCCTTGGCCCGGTCAGTTAGGATAATCCTGTCAGTTTCATTGATTTGGTTGTCTTCCAGGTATTTCTTCTTTACTGCATCGGCAAACTCGAGGAAATGATCCAGATTTTTATTGTGGATAAAATTGAAAATGATCTCCAGGATGCTAACATGGTGCCTTGTCTCTCTTCTTGAATAGATCTCCTTTCCCTCCTTTGATATGGATTGGAGGCTTCGTTTTAGATTATTCCCGTTCTCTATCCGGTCAAAAAGCTTTATTTCATCAAATATTTCAATAAAATATTTGAGTGATATTTCCTTACTTTTCGCGCCCAGAGTTTTCGGATGAAGCTGGTTCAATTTCTCTTTATCTGCGATGGGCAAAAAAGGATAGACTTTGTTAAAAACACTGTTCAACAAATCCGGAATTAACTTTGAAGCATCGCTGATGATCTTCCTGAAATCTGATTCAGTTTCACCTTTCTTAAATTTTTCCTGGATAGATGTATAAACCAGGTAGTATTTTAAAGGAAACCCGACATCTTCAACCGGTAATTCATATATTTCTGTACCCTTGAGAAACATCTCAGCAGCATCAATTACTTCACCGGCTTCACCATCAGTTACCGCAGCTTTTCCGGCATGCACCTGGGCATTTCTAACGACATTAACTTTGTTTATTGCAGACTTCAGATCAGGATTAAGCCATTTATGATCCGGGCAGTACTTCAGCAAAGAATTGTAAAATCCCAATGCCACTCCAATAGTAGGTTTCTTTATAAAAACGCTGTATTTCTCATCATTCTGCTTTTCGAAATCCAGGAATTTCAATCTCTCTTTGGGTGTCTTAAGAGTCCGGTGAAAGTTTTTGAAAAGGTAGCCCAAAGCCTGCTCCATGAGTTTGGCCGTTTCGACAACTACATTGTTGTAATCTTTACTTTCGTAGAAGATTTCAATATCCTTTAGTTTTTCACCAAATGTTCTGAACATATTGATAGCTTTTTTTTGTTAACAGATGATACTTTTAAATAATTCTCCCTCTATTGCCTCATTCAGTTGATGCAAATGCATAACAAATCAGGCTGAAAAAGTTTAAAATAAGAAAGGAAAAGTAAGGAATCCATAGGTTTATACTATATAAATATAAACTAATATATTTTAAAAGTCAATTACTTAATGTTTACATATTAATTCACAGATCTGAGTAAGATATGTATCCTGAATAATCAAACCGGATTAATATTAGTAACTGAGAAGAAATTTATTCCAGTTATGTTTTGTGTTTTCTTTTCAAACAGTGTCTGACATTAAATCAGGCCCTGACTATTTTTGACTTACCAATCGAATTCCGTGCAGACCTTAAGGGTTTTCCGGTATAATAAATCCATGTTCGTCCCAGAATTTTTTACAGACCGCATATTGTTTCCTGGTCTGTTCTTCAGAATTTGGAAAAGGAGGTGCATAAAGGCCCGGAAAAATGGTAATTACTGAAATACCCTCTTCAGATTTATGTAAAATAAGATTCATTTCCCATGTTGGCTTTGGTGTTCCTTTAACAACCTGGATGGAAATTCCATTCATTTCCTCATAATGTATTTCTATTCGATCCTTAACCTCATCACAAAAAAACACATCATCAGTTCCTATCCCGTTTGGAAAACTTCTCTTTCGAAATTCTAACTGGAATACCAATAGTTCAGGATCCTGTTCTTCATGAATTACTATAAACTGGTCCTTCAATTCCAGCTTATTTATCAATTCCAATGGATTCTTCACAAATTCGGGATAAAATTTTGACCCGGCACCCGCCAATTGATCTTTAATCTCTGAGGCACTATAGTTACCTTCCAGTGTAATTTTTTTTAAATATCCTCTGTCGACCTTAAAAAAATGCTTAAGCACATGAACCTGCCGGTCCAATTCAAAACAGATACTGGCAGGATTAAACAGATGGAAATCGATAGCCATAATTATTTACTTTTAACTTTAAAGATCAGGTAGATCAACAAAAATATAATGATCCCACTGGTTATACTCGGGACAGGATATATAAACTCCCTTTCAACACCCATTCTTACTGTCCATTCCGAAAGATCATAAATAACTGAAAATACACTTAATAATGTAATAACAATCAAAGCAATGTTGAACGATTTTTCACGTTTTTCCTGGAATTGTTCATTTATCCGCTGGATCTTCGTTTCCATTTTTTCAATCTCGGATTGGATCTCCAATGAATAAAGCATTTTATCCTGTAAAAGATCGGGAAGAAATTTATATGAAATATGACTGTGATGATAGTCGTTAATGAATTCAATAAACCGGTTCCTGATTTTTTCCGTTTGTTTATCCACTATGGTAACATAGCTGAGTTCGGAATTGGTCAGGTACATAAAAAACTTTATATAGATACAATGGATGTATAAATTGAAATAATCGTATTCCCAACTTTTAAAGGTATCAGGGAAATCAGTACTGATACGGGTAAATGTATCGTACAGTGCCAGTGCCGACCAGTTTTTAAATACCGATATTTTGTTGTTTGCAAGCTGCTCTTTTAAATACGATTCTGATGGAGCAAATATCCCGACCCCCTTCGCAGAACCGATTACTGAAACATTTCCCATGTCATACAGAAGATAATCCATCTCTTTTTCCGGAATATTATCCTTCAGATCAATTTGGCTGTATAATTTTAATTGTGGATTGTACACAGTCCAGTTATCTTCAAGAAATAAATCTGCCAGGATTTGATTTTTTAGAAAGTCCTTTAATGAAATATATTTTCCTTTATTCTCCAACGAAATCAATGTATCCAGGTGTCGTATTTTGTTAAGAAAATCAGAAATAAGCCCTAAGGTTATTTTTTCCTCTTTTATAATTGTTTTGAATGAAAAGACACCTATTTCAAAAGGGAACAAATACAGATCAATGTATTCAATATCAAACTTGATTGACTGGTTTTTATTTATTTTTAGTGTCAGATTTTTCAAATGCTCCTTGTCGCTTAAACAGCTCTTAAGAGTTATATGATTCAGGATCCTGGGATGGAACTTTTGAAGCTGGGATTCGTCAAAACGGATCTCAGGAAAAATATTGTTCAGATAGCTGTCATAATAACTATGATTTAAATAATTAAATGCCCCTTCATAATCACCTCCGTTGATTCGGTCGCGCCAGTTGGTGAAGTTTTTCCATAATCCTTCTTCATCCAGTTTTTTTTGTTCAAACCTGAACAAACCAGTGACAATGGTGTAGAAGGAGTTGACGGGAGTATTTGTATTGACTTCCATAATAAGGTATTGTGTATTGTCTTTCAATCCGCCTCGGCGGATGTATATGTTGTTTGTACCTTTATTCAGCCACTGAAGTGGCTGCCTATTGCCTTTTAGTCCCTAACGGGACAAAACGTATCCATAGGTATGTTCCATAATCTTGTTGGTTTTTTAATTTTGCAGCCTACTCGTCTGACCACTATAACATTATTTCTTCCAATTCAAACTAAAATTCAAGCCAATGGGTCTAACTCGTCTGACCACTAAGATGTTCAAATTTATTATTATATCTCATTATTAGCATAATATTTTAAATCTAATCATAAAGTTAAATAGTAGTAGTGGTCTGACGAGTATCACTAAAATCTGATTCCCATTACTATTACATCATCAATCTGGGGTGATTCCCCCTTCCATTCATCAAAATTCTTCTCCAGCACATCCTTTTGCTTTTCCATCGAATAATCCTGTACCGATAATAATAAATCCCTGAATTGTTTATACAAAAATTTTTTTCCTTCAGGACCACCGAACTGATCGGCATAACCGTCTGAAAATATATATATTGTATCCCCACTCTCGATTTGAATCTCGTGATTCGTAAAAGTTTGATCTGTATTCCAGTGGATAGCAATAGGCATCCGGTCGGCTTTTATCTCATTCAGTTCTCCATTCCGGATAAAATACAAAGAATTATAAGCTCCTGAATACTGAATCTGCTTCTTTTCTTTATCATAGATACAAAGGGCCAAATCCATGCCGTCTTTTGTTTCTCCTTCCCTGCCTGTCTGATGCAACGAACGGATCACCTGTTCGCGTAACTGTTCCAAAATATCATTTGCCTGAAGTTTATCCATCCCTCCCACAATCTCGTTTAGAAATGAAGTCCCCAGCATACTCATAAAAGCTCCGGGAATACCATGTCCGGTACAATCAGCAGCCACAAAAACAGTCTGATGATCTTTCTGTGCCATCCAGTAAAAATCTCCGCTTACTATATCCCTTGGCCGGAAGAAGATAAAATGTTCAGGCATAAATTTGGTAAAAGCTTCTTCCGGTGGTAAAACGGCTTGTTGGATCCTTAAAGCGTACCTTATACTATCGGTTATCTCTATATTTTTCTGCTCAATCTCGTCGTAGGCCTTTTTTAATTCAACATTTCTAAGCTGGTAGATCTCCGCCTCCCGTTTCGATTGTTCTACTGCAAATGCTATTTGCTGGTTTTTAAGCCTATTCTGGCTCTCAGCGCTTATAACCTCCCGTTCAATCTTCTGGTATAGTTTATAGTGACTCAAAGCTTTACCAAATTCATTGTTCATTTCATAAATTTCACCCAGAGCCAGGTGTATTTCATACAATAGTGGTTTGGCTTTGATTTCTTCAGCCAGATCAAGAGCCCGGTGCAGGTAATCTAATCCCTTTTCCTTCTTTTTCTGTTCCGTATAAATTCGTCCTAATCCAAGTAAACACTGAATTTCCAATCTCTTTTCTCCGACGGATTCGTTCAGTCGAAGACTTTCCTGGTAATATTTAATAGCATCTTCAAGGTTGAAGGTTTTTTCTTTCAGGCTGGCAATTCCCAGGTGAGTCCATGGCAAACCCGAAATATCATTTTCCCTGGTTCTCAGATCAAGGGTTTTTTGGTAGTACTCCAGGGCTTTTGAATAGTCACCTGTTAAAGAATACACTCTTGCTATCAGGTTCATGGAGGAAGCGATGGCTTTTGTATGATTGAGTTCTTTCCTGATTTTCAGACTTTCCTCATACATCGCAAGAGCCTGTTCAAAATCACATAACCGACTATATATTAACCCCATATTGCTTAAAATATCTCCCTCTCCCTCGCGATATCCAATTTTCCTGGCTTCTTTCAGGGCTTTCTGGGCATAATCCAACCCGTGCTCATAATCGCCATAGCTCTCATAAACACGTGCCAAAAAATTAAGACAAATAGGGAGTCCGGCCTCTTCTTCTTCCGAAGACTCAAAATATTCGCGGGCATCAAGAAGATTTTTTACCAATTCTTCGCCATGAGAAAGCAGGAAATTTGCCACAGCCTGATGAAGTTTTCCATATGCAATGCCTCTGTTATAATCAATTTCCTGCGAAAGTTTCAGTGCTTCTCCACTCAGTTCCAGGGATTCTTTTGTATTTTCATACCGTAAAGCCCAGGCAAGTTCGTTGAAAATATCTGCTTTTTGAAAGGAACTGGCAGGTGATCTTAGTTTGAATCGAAGAATTTGTATTCTTTCTTCCATTAATCATAAAATTAAAGTGGAATTTAAGTATTTTTCTTTACATTAGATTATTATAAATTTAAGCAAATTATTTAAATTTAAAGGTTTAATCCATCAGGAATATGGAACGAAGATTATTTAAAAAGTTGTTGCTAATATTTGGGATTTTAACTCTAATAACAGCTCTGCTGATAATTCCAGCCATCCTTCAGGATAAAAAAAATATGATGTGGATATCAATTATTGCGTGTTCCATTTTTCTATTAGTGTTATTCATAACCATATCGATTAAATACTTTCATGTAAAGAAATTCCGAAGTTTTATCGGGTTTAGTATACTAATTACATTTTTCTTATTAATCATAAGTGCATTTTTAACTGAACTATCTTATATCCGTACTATTGAAATAATTTATGAAATTTTACTACCTTCTTCTGTTATTCTTTTTCTTTTCACCTCCAGCCTAGGTTTGTCTTTTATATTGAGCAAGAATAAATTACAATATGTAGTAATAACTCTGATTTGTTTAACTATAATTGGATTTGTATTCAAAAGATACCATTGGCCTATGGCCGGTACTTTACTTACGCTCTCTTTTTTTGGATTAGGGCTTTGTTCTTTTGGGCAGATTATTTCTAATTTTTCTGGTATTAAAATGAACCGGTACCTATTGATTGTCAACACAATTTGTTATTTGCTTCTTACTTTCATATCATTCGGTACTTTATGGAAGTTAATGCACTGGCCTGGTGCAGATTTATTATTAAATAGTAGTATTATTCCAATGATCATTATTACCCTTATGGTACTTATTACTCTACCTGGATCAAAATTCATGGAGTGGTCAAAAGAACATAAAACCCTGCTATCTAGAACAATTCTAATACCCTGGATTTATTTTCTTATTTTTATTTCGACACAATTTTTATTACCAGAGAAAACCCGTCAGATGATCTTTTCTAAAGATGCTTCAGTGCAAGTTCCCTTTGGTCTCAAAGATTATCAACCTGAAAACAAGAATGGCTTGGAGTAGTGAGTATAGTGTATTAATAGGTAACCCATTCTTTAAAATCTTTTTCTAGTTCTCCGAAAATTTTTATGTCATAGACTAATCTTCTGATCTCTTCTATATCAACAAGATATTTTTTTAGCATGTTTTTGTCAATGCACAGCAAATATTTTCCATCAAATGAAAACATGGGTTTGGTACCATTAAACATTTTCAGTTGCAATGTTCCTGGTTCAATCAGGTTTGTAAATGTTTTTCCATGAACAACGGTAGCAATATACTTATCATCAGGAGAGATAGTTAAAAAATCATACCTTATTGGCGGAGCTTCCTCATAAATGTATGAGTATTTAATTAATTGTTCATTCAACCTTTTCAAATTAAATGCACTGGATCGATCATGGATAATGACATAAATATATTGTATTGGTTGTATAGAATGATCATTTACAACAGAATCTTTATTTTCATAAACATAATGGGTTACCAGGATAGATTTTTCATCAAGAGTAAATACCGCATTACAACTCATTGTCATTACAACTTTATAATAAGAGAACATAAAATAATAGTATTCCCAATAATCATAGTATAAATTTTGCTTCACTACAAAATCTAAATATAAATTATTTCCCATCAAATCCCATAATTGAACGGTGGTATCAGATGAAGCGGTTAAGATGTATTTGCAAGAATTGTTGAACTGACAAGACCATACCGTATCCCTGTGTCCGGTTATCGAATCATATATTCCGTAGTCAGAGGTATATTTATTAAAATTCCAGATCATCACCCTGTGATCGCAGGACGCAGATGCTATAAACCTTTGATCTTTTGACACATCAAGTCCATTCACCCGTCTATTATGGCCTTCAAGCGTTTGAATACACGTACCATTATAATCATATAAAATAAGTTTATCATTATTTACCGAAACAGCAAAATAGTCCTCCCTGTCCATGAATATAAAAAGGTGTTGATTATTTATTTTATTAATCGTCACCGGAACAGTAAACTCACATACTCCATTGATAGAATATACCAGGGCATTGCCTTCACCAGTAATCACTGCAAAATGTTTATCATCGTTTGAAAATTCAATTTCGAGAACTGCTATACTTTCCATTGGAAGATTTATCAGCTCCTTACCCTTTGAGTTCCAAATTTTTACAGAATTATCTTCAAGCCAGCCATAAATATATCTTCCTGAAGTTGAAAATTTTGCAGAAATAATATCAGATTCACAGGGTTGGAAATCAAATCTTCTTCGATAAGGATCGTTTATTTTACCCGAAACTGAATCAGAAGTAGTGGATTTCTCAATTAACCTGTAAAATGCATCCAAAATTGCTTTCCTGGCAATAGTAGAAGTAGTATCTCTGTCATAGGCCATAAAAGCTGTTTCCAAACTGATAACAGGTGAGGTCTCTTTTTGAAGCATAGCTATCATAACAAGGTCAGATACCTTTTTTCCCTGGATTTTTCTCAGATAATAGATGCCCAATGCCATAACAACAACAATAATACTAATTGCTGATATTAATGTTACCCGTCGTAATGCCCTCTTTTTAGCAAACAGATCAGCTTTACTGGCATTCACGAATTCCTGGAGTGGTTTTCCAAGAAACAACCGGTCCTCATATGGAGCTATGTATTTCAGATCTTCATCACTCAGGAGGGTTTTTCTACTCTGGTAAGTGTTATAAGCATTCTCAACAAACTGTCTTACCTCAAGTATTTCCTTCTCCACCAGGGTTATTTTCTCATATATTTTATCAGCCAGGCTGTCATGCCTTAATTCGTATCTTCCGCTTTCATCTTTATCTCTGAGGATCCTGAGGTTGATGAATTTTTGAATGAGGCCGGTTAAGGAATCTTTATCTATGGGTTTGCCCAAGGTTCTGGAAAAGTCAAAAATTTCTTCTTCGGTAATTTGGCGTTTGGTGCCTTTTATGGAGACAAAAGATTTCAGGATGGTCAGTCCGGTGTCGGGATCTTCCAGAGCGCAGATTTGCTCTTCAAGGAAACTACCCAGGAGGTCGGTTACGTCGCCGGCTTTTTCTAAGAGAGGTTTGGTGAAAACACCCCCCTTCGCCCCCCTTATTAGGGGGGAATGGGCATTCGTGCCTTTGGCACTGTCATTAGTCCCGCTTTGCGGGACGTCATTCGCACCTGCGGTGCTGTAATTCGTGCCTTCGGCACTGTAATTCATTGTTGAGAGCCGATAGATTTTGTCGAGAAATACCTGAAGATAGGTAAGTTCTACTTCGTTGGATTCGGGATTGAGTTTGTTAAGTAATGCCTCAGGAAAGCCTTCCTCGACTTCAATATTTTGTACCTTACAAGGACCTTCAATAACCTGAATGGCATTCTGACTGGTCATTTTTTCAATGCGCATGCGGTTGGTGAGAAAATCCGGTATCACCGCTTCAAACTCGGTTACTCCTGCAAGGTATTCTTCACGTATGGAAAAGATAAACCTGCACTGCACATCTGAATCAACAACTGCCTTAACTATCTGAATAAATTGCTCCCTTTCTTCCCTGTCGCCAAATATAAACAGCTCCTCCAATTGATCAAAAATCAAATAGATAGGCTTGAAATGATCCAGGTATATGGATTTAAGTGTTTTGACTATTTGACCTGGTGTCAAATCTTTTACTGCGGACTGTGGACTGCTTTGCCCTTCCGAAGTTCGAAACGAAGTGGAGAGCGAAGGAGGGTGGACTGCGGACTTAAAATCGCTCAATACTACCTTCCCCAATTCCTGCACCAAACTCTTCACAACATTCCTCCCCCTCCTCACATTCACAGGCAGCCAGTCACTATCCTCAAATTTATTTGCCAGTCCGCAGTTTATAAGAGAGGTTTTACCTGTACCGGAGATACCATACACCAAAAGGATCTTACTCTCAAAAACCTTCTGGTACATCTCCTCAATCTCCCGGTCGCGACCGAAGAAAATATCACGATCATCTTTAGTATAGCTATCAAGGAATTTGAAGGGGCTCTTAGGCATTTTATTTTGGTATTTAATTTATCCGTTTAGCGGATACCTGATTTGCAATTGTATAAAATTACATAAATAAATGAATAGAAGTCGAATTAGCAGGAATATTCAAGTATTTTCTATTATTGCAGCCAGACCTGTCAAACCCAAAACAAAGTGTAGTTTCTTTTTTTATAGTGTTTTTTGCCAGTTTATTACACTTTCATTGAAGAACATTCACCGAATAAAACTTTTGGCTATATTGCCTCCCGGTGTGGCACGATCATTCGCCATTCCGGATATTTCTTATTTCATGCACTTCAAACTTTAATCACTTTAGACGGCTATGTTCCAATTTGCGTATCATATATTGTACTAACTAATATTTCGTCCCTAACAATTCATTGAAATATCTGGAGGTAGTTATCAGAATATACCGCGTAGCGGTTAAATTATTGTAGCACAGTATTAACAATAGTTAATTATTCGCTGTAGGCGATAAATAATAAATAGCGTAGATGTTTTTGCTAAACCAAAACAATATTTGAAATTGATAATGATAAACGGTTTTTATTTGAATTCATTGATTGATATATAAACCTATTGTATTATGAATCCCCTACAGGGAATAAAGGAAATTAAAAATTCTTATGCTACTACTACAATAATAAATGCCCTACGGGCAATAAAGATGTTCAGTTTATTGGTACTGTAGATTTGCTTATATTATCATAAATCTATGCATTAGTTGAATGAACCTTAATTATTAACGAAAAAAATGTCCCGGTCTTCCATGCCTGTAACCTAAGAACATTGCCTCATAATATTTGAAATTGATTAAATATTAAAAATTATAATAAATTTGTTGTATTTGTGAGAAATCGCTCTATTCATTAGACATTTATCTGAACATCTAAAGATCGCAATAAATAACATATTGTGTCACCCTTTCAGGGTGATAGTGGATTTAGTATATTTTGTCCTGGGGCGATGCCCCAGGCTGATTTGTATTACCCTTTCAGGGTAAAGATTTAAATAAGAACCTCAAGTTATCAAATATTTCTATATATGCCAGATAATTAATAAGTTCTGCTGAGTCTTAAAAACTTAATCGGACACTACTGATAAATTAAATTAATTATCTTTATCCAAAACATACTTGATGCTAAAATTGAAAAACATAGAACCGGCAAAGCTGAACAAGCTAAGATTGTTGACACTCATAGTTGCATTCATTTTCCTGGCGGTAACAGATATCTTCTTTTATACCGATTTGTTTCCAAATTTACAAGTTGGACTAGAAAACACTGTGTTTGTCCCATACCTCTTTTTAATCACATTGATTCTATTCAAGAGAGAAACGGTTAGTCGAAATTTTAAGAAAGTTCTAATTAGTCTGGTTTGCATATCCGGATTGGTAGTTCTCTATTTTAATTATTCAAAGATTTATAATGAATTACCATATTCTCTTTACTGGATCATAACAGATGTATCCAAAATTACTTTAATCTCAGTTAGTATCCTTTTCTATTTTCTTTATCTTCATAAGACTGATATATTTATACCAGGATTGATTATGGTCATCCTGGTTGGATTATTCTTAAACCGGATTGGTTTGGAGTATGAAGCAATTATTTTATTATTATTTGGCTTTGGGTTATTTTCTGTCAGTCTTATCTATGTAAGTATTAGGTCTTTGCGAGATTTTTTGGATAATAAATTTGTGGGAAGGTTATTCTTCTCTATTGGGGTGATATTGGCTTTCTGTAATGCCACATTCTTCATTAAATTCTCTATGTATGAAGCTGCCTATATCAGTACAATTGATTTTTTTGGGGCAATTTTTTTTCTGATCGCTTGTTTGCTGTTATTTGCTTTTATGCCTTTTTCCAATTTTATTGAATGGTCAAAGAGACAGAAGCGATTATTTTATCGTCTGTTTCTTATTCCAATGATCTTTCTGTTGTTGTTATTCTCTCTGAAGTTTTTATTACCAGGTACTACCTATCAAAAACTATTCTTCAAAGGATACGCAGAAAAGGAGAAAACCTATTTCGGCATGGATGACTATAAAATAAAGAAAGCTGAAGAAGAAAAAAAGCACTAATAATGTGAATCAAATATATGTAACCAGCTATTTAATTGCTTGTCTGGCTTTCCAAATATTGCCTCTTCATTCACCAATCGAATAATTTCCTTTTCGTCTGCCGGATAAAGCAATATTGAATTCCCATTTATACATAACAGATATTCCCCATCCGGTGAAAAATTTGGTTTAATTCCCCTGAATTTTCTAATTGGCATTCGATCCCAGTGAAACAGATTGGTATGCTTGCTGCCTGATATATTAGAAGCAATATAATCATTGACAGACATATCAATTCCTCCATATTGATAAATCTCATCTTCAGTCCAGTGGTATCTTTTGAGGATTTTATTTCTCGACATTAACTTCCAATTGCTCTCATAGGCTGTCCTTATTCTATAAGAAATATAATCTTGATTATCGAGGTTACTATCCTGATCCGTCAAATATAATCGCCCTTCATTAAGAGTTCTTATAATAATTGCCGCATCATTTTTTGTAAAGTCAGCCGAAATGACTTTACCCGTGATGTCGGATGAATAGGCAAATGGATTATTTTTTAAATAAGTCGTATCATAACAGGCCCACCAATATTTATGTCCGCTCCGATTAAAATTATATATGCGGCAGGTGTAAGGAAATTTTAAAGTATCTGTAGAAGCACATAAAACATAGTTTGAATTTCGGGAAAAATCAACAGACCATACCACATTTTGAAATCTATTAAGGTCTCTGAACCGTTTAAAATTGCCACTGACAGAATCCAATTGCCAGATAATGACCGTGGAATCTTTTGAAGCAGAAGAAATATAGTTGCCATCAGGTGAAAATACAACTCCATTTACCGGAGCTTTGTGACCCTTTAAATCATAAAGAAAATTACCGTTCATATCATAGATCCGGATTTGATGATCTTTTTCAATACATGTCATTATATCTTTGTTTGGAGAAAAATTAATAACATCAAAAGGATTTAAAGAGTCATAATATACCTTTAATGAACAAATTAAGTTTCCTTCCAAATCCCATATTATTGCGGTACTATCATAATCCAGGGCAGAAATATATTTATTGTTTGGTGCAAAATTCAGAGCAATTATAGATGTATCATTTCCCTTTTCTGAAAACACCTCTTTCCCTTTCCTATTCCATACTTTAACAGTATTATCAGCCAAATACCCATAAATATAATTCCCGTCTTCTGAGAATTTAGCGTACAAAATATCAGAGTGGCATAGCTCAAAATCAAAGATTGTCTTTTGGGGAAATAATTCATTCCCTAATGAATCGAAATAGGGTCCATTTTCCAATAATCCATAAAATGCATCAAACAGTGCTTTTACGGCTAAGGTGGAGGTTGTATCTTTTTCATATGCTTCCAGGGCAGTATTAAAACTTAAACCGGGATCAAAATCTCTCTGCATGGATGCCTCTAAAGCAAGTTTCTCTGATTTTACACTTGAAGATGACCGGATATAATAAAAGGCAACAGCAAATATTATGAAAAAGAAACCGATGGCAGAATAGCGCAAGATCCGGTTAAAGTTTCTTTTTTTCGCCGTAATTATCTTTCTGCATTTAGTAATGAATTCACTTAATTCTCCTTTGAGAAAGAGCCTCTCTTCATAGTGAGCAATATATGTCAGATCTTCCGTATTTAAAGGAATACCCCGTTTCATATAATTGGAATATGCATTGTCAACAAACTGTCTTACCTCAAGTATTTCCTTCTCTACCAGGGTTATTTTTTCATAGATCTTATCAGCCAGACTGTCGTGCCTCAATTCGTATCTTCCGCTTTCATCTTTGTCTCTCAGGATCCGGAGATTAACAAACCGTTGAATATGATCTGTGAGGATTTCAGATGGAATATCTTTACCATAATAGGTCCGTGAGGATTCCAACACCTCCTCTTCCGTGATTTGTTTTTTTGTCCCTTTAATGGATACAAATGACTTCAGAATGGCAAGGCCGGTGTCGGGATCGTCGAGGGCGGAGATTTGTTCTTCGAGGAAACTGCCGAGGAGGTCGGTTACGTCGCCAACTTGGTCGAGTAAAGGTATGGTGAAAACACCCCCCGTAGCCCCCCTTTTTAGGGGGGAATTGTCATTCGTGCCTTCGGCACTGTTATTTGATCCGCTTCGCGGATCGTCATTTACTCCCCTTCGGGGAGTGTCATTAGCTTCTCCGCTTCGCGTCGAAGCGTCATTTGTGGAGAGACGGTAGATTTTGTCGAGGAATACCTGAAGATAGGTGAGTTCTACTTCGTTGGAATCGGGATTGAGTTTTTGAAGTAGTGCTTCCGGAAAACCTTCTTCTACTTCAATATTTTGTACCTTACAAGGACCTTCAATAACCTGGATGGCATTCTGACTCGTCATTTTTTCAATCCGCATGCGGTTGGCAAGGAATTCAGGGATCAGCCGCTCAAACTCGGTTACTCCGGCAAGATATTCTTCACGGATGGAAAAAATAAACCTGCATTGAACATCCGAATTAACAACTGCTTTTACAATTTGAATAAACTCTTCCCGTTCTTCCCTGTCGCCAAAAATAAACAGCTCCTCCAACTGGTCAAAAATCAAATAGATGGGCTTGAAATGATCCAGGTAAATGGATTGAAGTGCTTTGACTATTTCACCTGGTGTCAAATCTTTTATTGCGGACTGTGGACTGCTTTGCCCTTCCGAAGCTCGAAACGAAGTGGAGAGCGAAGGAGGGTGGACTGCGGATTTAAAATCGCTCAATACTACCTTCCCCAACTCCCGCTCCAGACTATCCAAAATGTTCCTCCCCCTCCTCACATAAACAGGCAGCCAGTCACTATCCTCAAACTTATTCGCCAGCCCGCAGTTGATCAGAGATGTTTTGCCGGTGCCGGATATCCCATAAACCAAAAGGATTTTACTCTCAAACACCTTCTGGTACATCTCCTCAATCTCCCGGTCTCTGCCAAAGAAGATGTTTCGGTCGTCCTTGGTGTAACTATCGAGGAATTTGAAAGGACTTTGAGGCATTTTTAATGGTTTTGGGGGTTATAAATGAACCTCCCCGCCGCCCCGTAAGGGATCCCTTTGGGACAAGCAGCGGAGTATCTCAAGGGTATATTGCTTTTTCTATACACCGCAAGCGGTAGGGAATGTAACCCTATTAGATCCCGACATGCTTCGCAGTCGGGATCAGTTCGTCTTAATGATTTTAATGCGCCTTCGACTTTTAAAATCATAGTCTCACTGAATTAAGCCTCAACAGTGGCCTCGGAAGGTGCAATTGCAGAAAGCAGTTCCTTAAATTCTTCTACCAATATCCCATAATTACTCATTGCTCTTAAATCACATTTTTCTGTTACCTCTGTTCCAAGGTAAAACAATTGATCATTCCTGAATTTGGTATACATAAATACATCTTTTTTAATACCAAATTTTTCTTTTGTGTCAAGTACCTCTGAATGGGTATCGATAACTAACGGAGAAAGGTTTAAATATTCCTCAATGGATTTAATGGTTTTCATTAACAGCACCGAGTTGCTTTCGGAATATATTGTCTCATCTATTTCTTTTGCTGCAAAATCGGAATCTGTACTGTTTAGCAAATCAATTACATGATGGAACGTCGCCTCCCTGTTTTTAGGCTTTTCCACTTTAATTTCCCTCACAGAAACTAATTTATATTTCGCCAGGAAGGCGAGTCTCTGAAGTATATAGGTTAACTTCTCTTCGTACTCAACACACCGTTTTTCGATTTCTTCCTGGGTAAGGTTGATCTGGTAATGCCCGATCTCATTTCGCTCAGGGACCCAAAAATCAAGTGCAGCATAGAATTTTTTATCGAAATTTTCGCCCATCTCCGGCATGAACCATTCGATATTATTGTCCTTGTATAATTTCCCTACCGATCTGATTAACCAGGTAAAATTCCCCAGGCTCAGTACGCAAAATCTGGTTCCGAAATCTTTTGACAGGCTATCCGGTATGGCTGCTACACCTTTAAGCTTATCTTTCCATAATTGTGAGAGCATGACAAAACAGATAAACTGCATTGACCGTTCAATGGTTTTAAAGATCTGGTCCAGACGAAGCCGGTCGAGCTGCCGCATAGAGCCGGAAAATAGTCTTCTTAATTCTATACCAACCGGCCAGGGGTAATTTTTTATGATCAGATCACCGAGAATCCGGTAATCAACCTCTTCTTCTTCCTCATCCTCATCAACGATGAGATATTTTTGCAGAGCAGTTTTATGTTTGACCATTTCGTCAAAGACTGCCCTGATAAGGTTTTCATTGATTTGTGCCATCTTAAAAGTGTGTTTAAGGAGATTTTGAAGCATAATATACGAAAAAAAACGAGCAAAGTCAAATATATTATGTTTTAATTGGTTGGCTTCCAAAGGCTATAAGCCTTAAGATAAAAGAAATGCACTAGTTTGTGGTCTTTTTTACTTAATAATTATATCTCAATCTCTCCTGTAAGATAGGTTTTTGCCTTGCCACTAATCAGTACCCTGTCCCCTGCCAGTTGACAGAACAATTCTCCTCCCCGTTTTGATATCTGAAAGGCATGGAATTGGGTTTTATTTAATTTTTTTGCCCAATAAGGGACCAGGGTTGTATGTGCTGAACCGGTTACAGGATCCTCATCGACTCCCGCAGCCGGGGCAAAAAAACGGGATACAAAATCAGATGTATCTCCCCTGGCAGTTATTATAATTCCTAATGCATCAAGCTTCTCCAGAATTTTAAAATCAGGTTGTATGGATAAAACATCTTTTTCAGTTTCAAATAAAGCAAGGTAATCTCTGGATTTGTATACCTCAAGTGGTTTCTTGCCCAAACCTTCAGTCAGGTTATCCGGCGTATCAACTTTTACCGGAGGATTGGCAGGAAAATTAAGGATTATAAGTTCTCCTGACCGTTGAACCATCAACCTGCCGCTCCTGGTTTCAAATTTGATTTCTCCCTCATTGTAATTCAAATGATTAAATAATACAAAACCGGAGGCTAAGGTGGCATGACCGCAGAGGTCCACTTCAATCTCAGGTGTAAACCATCTTAATTCATAGAAGTCATTTTTCTTTACAAAAAAAGCTGTTTCTGAAAGATTGTTTTCTGCTGCAATACTTTGCATTAGGCCAGGATCTATCCAATCTTTGAGAGGACAGACGGCTGCGGGATTTCCTCCAAAAAGCTTTGAAGTGAAGGCATCAACCTGATAGATTGGGATTTTCATGAGAGTATATTTTGGGGGCTATTCGAAGATATAAAGATAATGAGATTTTAGGTTCTAATTAACGGTTTTTTGTTTCGGTCCATGAACTAAACGAACTTAGCGAAGCGATCTCACGAACGTAGTGAGTAACCATTTTTTCCCTGATGAACGATGGTAGGACCGGTTGTTTCTGTGTCGTATTGCTACCCCGGGCTCTCCCGATAACAATCGGGACGGGGTTATTGTTGGTAGACCCTTACAGGATCTGTCTATGCGATCCATGTAACGATATCCTAAGACAGGGCTCTGCCACTATTTCACGGGGTAAATGGGAGCGGATATACCCTAATCCAACCACCTCCCCCTCCCGTTGGTCGGGTACTCCCCGCCTGAATGAAAGAATTCATTCTTTCGGGCAGGCTCCTTATCAAAGGAGGAAAATTTTGTGAAAATAAAAAAATCGTAACAGAAGCCCTGGGTGCTTGATTCTAAACTACATTTATCAGACCCTAAGGGTTTTCCGGACGAATACCCAACACACGAAACCCTTAGGGTCTTTTGCTCCAACTCTTCCAGGTCGGAACTACTCTGGAAAGTTGTTGGGACTGGAACCTTGCCAGAATTAATAACTCGTAGCCCGAACTGAAGTCGGGATACGAGTGATCCTTACAAATAAAAGAACCTCAGAGAGGTTCCATTATTGTAGAAATTACGGATAACATACGAAGGCGGCGCAACTGCCATCGCTGCCATGAGATAAAAGCTACATATGCGCCGCAAAATTCCGGTAGCTAAATAAAGAAAAAATCGTCAGACAAACTGAAGCCTGCCCGGCTTACTTGACGGGTCGTCTGACGAGGTGACAGATTATTTATTCTACCATACTTTTATCTTTCCAGGGAATTGTTATTTTTGTTTCTTTCTCATAAGATAAAACACTTATAAAAATATTTTTTTTATGCAGGCAATCAACGACTTTTTAAAGGAACTCCATCAGTATTTAGGCGGTAGTGATTGGTTTATTTTGTTGCTGATTGGAACCGGTTTGTTTTTTACAATCTATCTCAAATTTCCGCAGATCAGATATTTCAGGCATGCGATCAGGGTAACGCGGGGAAAGTATGAAAGGGCAGGAGATGTGGGTGATGCATCACATTTCCAGGCATTATCCACAGCTTTATCCGGTACTATTGGTACAGGTAATATCGCCGGAGTAGCTTTGGCCATTCATATTGGTGGTCCGGCTTCATTATTCTGGATGTTGGTGACAGCCGTTTTGGGCATGACCCTAAAATTCGTTGAGGTTACGATCTCACACAAATACCGGGATCAGTTGCCTGATGGGAGTGTTTCTGGTGGACCGATGTATTATATGAAGAAAAGATTAAACATAAAATTAAAAAGTGGAAAAATAATAAAAATCGGAACAGTTTTGGGGATTTTCTTTGCTGTAGCAACCGTTTTTTCTTCCTTTGGAACAGGTAATCTGCCCCAGATTAACAGCATATCCAATTCTATTTTTGAAACATTCGGATTGAAGCAGATTATTACGGGAGCAGTGCTTACTGTCCTGTTAGCTCTTGTGATCATAGGTGGAATCAAACGAATTGTAAAGGTAACCTCCAAGCTGGTTCCGGCTATGGCGATAATCTATTTCCTCGGAGCTATATTAGTAATTTTCACCAATTATGAGAATATTATTCCTTCATTTATTTCCATATTTAAGGATGTATTCACATCAACAGCAGCGGGAGGTGGTTTTCTTGGAGGTACTTTTGCTATAGCATTAAGCAATGGTGTAAACAGGGGATTATTTTCCAACGAGGCGGGTCAGGGATCAGCGCCGATCGCTCACTCAGCTGCCAGAGCCCATGAACCTGTATCCGAAGGCATAGTGGCACTACTGGGACCGTTTATTGATACTATATGTATATGCACACTTACAGGTTTGGTTCTCCTTTCATCGGGAATATGGAGAGAAAAACTGGATAACCAGTTTCAGTACACCGATATGGAAATTGTAACTGGAATTTATGATGATTCTGCTGAATCAGACAGGAAAAAATTATTAGACCATTTTGAAAAGACAGCAATTCTGCCTTTGTATAGCGGGCAACTGGAAATCAATGAAGGTACTATGGCCAATAAACTGACCATTTTAAACTCCCGGTCAGTAGCGGAAAATGTTGTTTTTTATGAAGACGGGAATCCTTATACAGGCAGCTTGTTGGTAGAGAATGGTAAAGTGTCAGAGGAAGGAAATATTGTTGTTCGGGGAAAGTCGTTGATGCATAGTGCACCGCTAACAACCGTTGCCTATGAAAGAAGTTTCCTGGGTAAATGGGGAAAATATATCGTATCCCTCGGGTTGTTATTATTTGCTTTTTCAACTTCCATTTCATGGTCTTATTACGGTGATCGTGCCGTAACTTTCCTATTCGGCCCAAAATACGTCATTATGTATCGAATAATCTATGTGGTGGCTTTCTTTTTTGCTTCTTTTACCGATACCACCATCATATGGTCGGTTTCATACATCACCATCGTTCTAATGACCATACCCAACCTGTTGGGAATTTTAATCCTTCACAGGGAAATTAAATCTGCCATTAAACAATACTGGGTTGATTTTAAAACAGAACATCCGGAGGAGAAGGCTCCGGGATAACGGAGTAAATGGGAGCGGACATACCCTAATCCAACCACCTCCCCCTCCCGTTGGTCGGGTACTCCTCCTTATCAAAGGAGGAGAATTTTGTGAAATAAAAAATCGTAACAGAAGCTCAGAGTGCTTGATTCTAAACTACATTTATCAGACCCTGTGAAACAGAATTTTTGATTTTACCGGGCCTGACTCCAAGCCAGATCCTGTGTAATCCTGCTTTCCCGCCTTCGGACGGACAGGCAAGCCCTAACGGGCTGTTTCTTGTTCATTATCCGCTTATACCCAGCCACTAAAGTGACTGTCTATTATCTTTTAGTCCCTCCGGGACTATGACATCGATTAATTCAAAATTTCAAATTTGTCCCGTAGGGACAATATGGTAATAGCCAGGGGCAAAGCCCCTGGTAATGAGGAATATAAGCAAACAATCCCCGACTGCCGGCATTGATCTTAGGGAAACTGATGATTTCGGGGATTTGTACCTCAAGCCGATTAGAATTAAACACTAAGATCCCAAGGCTAAAGACCCTCCACCCCTCACCCGTCCGGTGTTTTGTTTTGCATCTTTACCCCGGGCTCTCCCGATAGCAATCGGGACGGGGCTATTGTTTTTAGATCCTTAGGGTCTGTCTATGCGATACCTGTAGCGATATCCTATTTCCTTAAAGAAGCCTTTGTAAAGAGATATTCCGGAATTTCTTTATCAAATTCAATTTCATCAATGATAAATTCTGTTCCGAGACCTTTTTTAAGCATATCTTTAAAAACAATTTTCTTTGGATACCAGCGATTATCAATTTTCGTGATATCAAAAAGTTCCATTCTTTTTAATAGCTTTCCGCTTTTTGCATACAGCTCTTCTTTTAATGGAATATAGCGAACTTTATCCACCCAAACTTTACGGATTTGATAATTAACTTCTGCAGTTTTTGCTTGGAGTTCTACAATCCAGCAATCTCTTTCATCAACTACTTCTGAGCCAATAACACCAGCATCATAATCTTCAAGCAATTCAACGTTATCCATCATATCTTCGTAAGAAAGATCAGATCCCATTAATGATTGTTTGAGCATATGTCCTGAAATCTGGATTGTTCTGTCAGAACCGGGTGAATATATCCAAAGCTTATCTTCCAGCTTCAGCATTTTTGTCCCTTTTTCTCGAGCAGGAGCAAGGT
>DAOVQI010000211.1 GCA_030628785.1 Bacteroidota bacterium | reverse complement strand
GGTGGGAGAGGATTGGGGTAAAGAAGAAGAAAAATTCCGGGGACTGTTAAATACAAATCTGAATGGTGACCATATACAGGATAAAATTGAAACATTACCAGGCAATTACCCCATTTATTATAATAACATATATGCTGCAATCAGAGGCGAAAGCGAATTACTGGTTAAGCCGGAAGAAGCTCTGAACGTGATCAGGGTGATTGAGGCAGCAATTGAAAGCAACCAAAAGCAGCAAACAGTTTTTTTAAACACCCCGTAGGGACAGAATGGTAAACCCTAAACCGGATAAACCGGAAATTCTGCCGAAGGCATGCCTTTGGCACAATAATCAAAACTCAAATAACAAATAAATTTCAAATTCAAAAATACAATATTCAAATTTTAAAATCATTCTTTGAGTCCACTCCGAAAATAAACAAAATAATAAAATGCCACTAAGACTCCAAAACACAAAGATTCACAAAGAGCAGACAATTAATACTTTAAACTTGGTGAGTTCTTTGAGTCTTCTTGCCTTTGTGTCTAAAATAACTATTCGGAGTAGGCTCTTCTTTTAAGTTTGGAATTTGGAGATTAAATATTGGTATTTACCTGCCCTGTGAAATGCGAAGCAATTTTGCTCGCAAAATTATTTCACGGGGTAAAATTTTTGTGATTTGAATTTTGTGATTTTCTGCCAAAAAATACACGAATATTAGAATTAAGACCCTAAGGGTTTGTTCTTGAAATATATTAACCAACAAGTGTTAGCAGCACAAGGGATAAAATTTATTTTTTTGAAAACTCTACGAACTCCAGTTCCATTTCTTCATCTGTTAAAAAGTGCCCGGACTGAATAACAAACCGGTATCTGAATGTGACCGTTTCTTCAGGTTCAAGTGTGAAGTTCAATTCCTCTTTTCCCTGGCTGAAGATCTTCAGCCCGAGATTATTTGCAGAGAATAAACCATAACCCCTTGCATGCCAATAAGTCGGAAAACCAGGGTTTTCAGGATGGTCGATGATGGCCAGGCTTATAGATTCCTGGTCTAACACAGCGGAAAGGGTTACCCACTTTGCCCGGGTTCCCCATACATCAGCACCCTCTATCCCTTCACTGCTTCTGTATTTTCCGTTTACGCCTTCATTATTCATTACCTTTACCTTTGTAGGATTTCCATTAGCATCGACAAAAACCTGTGGTTGATCCGATGGACTTTCAAAAGCCCTGGCTGTCCGGATTGCAAATAGTCCTTCTTTATTATCAGTGAATATAACTTCTGTATCCAGCGCTGTTAGTTTGATAATACGGTCGACAGCCCGGTAATTTTCCGATCCGTAAAATATAAATTTCGATTCCTCCCTGAGAATCGGAGTATCGTCAGGTTTCAGCCAATCCATTGTAACCTCGAGTATTCCATGATTATTTTTACTTTTTATGTTCCTGATCTCTCTGTGACGGATGGTCCCATATTGATCTTTCTTTTCTTCCGGAATATTATATGAATTGTTCCAGAAATCCAGTCCGTTTACATTTCCATAATTGAACCAAAGGCCGACATGATGTGGGTGATCGACCCTTTCGCCGGGTCTTGGATCCAGAGGGAAACCCCTTGTAACGGGAATTCCTGACGGACTAATCAAGGGATAGAGGACCGGCTTTTCCATATCATCAGGATAGATATACGAAGTAAAGTATATACTATCGATGAAAATGTCCACTTTATGTTCATCGGGCAGGTTTACAAGTCGGATCCTGTCGTCTTGCGTCTTATCCAAGGATGTTTTTCCCTCTGATCTGCAGCCTGCCGGTAAAACCAGAATAAGGGCAAGAAGAATAAAAAGAGTATACCTAATCTTTTTCATCCATTAATATTTAAAGGGTTTACCGCCTGCCAGGACTTCCTGGTTATTTTCATCAAATTCTACATATTGCTTTGTCCGTAGTGCTGCGGTAACCATAATGTTTGCAATGGAATGCTGATAACCGGCTTTAACGGGAGCATTAGGTGTTTTCCGGTTCCTGACACATTCCATCCAATTCAGCATATGGAGCGTGGTCATATCATCAGCACCGGTATCGGCCGATGTAACGACTTTTACATCCGATTCAGCAAGATCAAATTCTTCCAGCAGATAAGGTTCCATACCCATTGCTGAGGCAAACCTTTCGGTTAAACCTCCATTGGGGGTTACCTTGTTGGTGGAAAGGTTTAGTTCCCCTCCGTTGGAGTAATAGATCTCCTTTACACCTCCGGCTGAGTTGGAGAACCTGGATGCATAGATAACCTGAAATCCTTTGTTCATGTCATCTTTAGGACCATAATCAAAGACGGCTGTCATAGTATCAAAATTTTTCCTGCCATCATTCCACATGTAAATTCCTCCGTTTGCTGCCACACTTCGTGGATAATGGAAACCGCTGAACCAATGGACGGTATCGATCTGGTGTGACATCCATTGGCCAGCTATGCCGGAAGAGTATGGCCAGAATAGACGATATTCAAGATATTTTCTTGGATCCCACGGTTCATAGGGCCTGTTCATAAGATACCGTTTCCAGTCGGTATCGGTTTCCTTTATGGAAGCTACCAGTTCAGGCCTTCTCCACCTGCCTGGCTGGTTCACGTTCCAGGTCATTTCAACCATCTTAATATCACCGAATTTTTCTTTCCTGATAAAGTCGGCGGCGGCATGATAGTTCCGTCCACTTCGTCTCTGTGATCCGATTTGAACAATAATGCCCGATTTTTTTACTGCTTTCAAAGCTTTACGATTGTCTTCCATGGTTTCGGCGAAGGGCTTCTCAACATAGACATCCTTCCCGTTTTCAGCAGCCTCAACGGTATGAAGAGCATGCTGAAAATCAGCAGTTGAAATGATAACCGCATCAATATCTTTGTCTTCATAAAGCCGATCATTATTCTGATATTTAGACACTTTGTGGCCTAGTTTCTCTTCAAGGAATATAGCTCCTTCTTCACGCCTTCGGTTCCAGATGTCAGAAACGCCTATTATGTCGAAATTCAGTTGCTTATGATTCCTGATTAAAGCCGGGATCAAAGCTCCCCGGGCGCGATTAGAAAATCCGACTATTCCAACATTTACCCTGTCGTTAGCACCTAATATCCTGGCATAACTTTTTGCGCTGAGTCCAATTCCACCCAGGGTAACTCCAGCGGTACCCGCGGCAACCTTTTTAATAAAATCTCTTCTTGTGTTTTCCATGGTTTAATTATTTTATGTTATAAAAAATTCTTATAATTCTTTGATTTTGATATTACGGAACGAAACCTTATTACCATGATCCTGTAAGAGGATGTATCCTTCCTTGTGTTCACCAAAATTTTCGTAATTCTTATACTTGCTATTAGCAACCAATTCATGGAATTCTTCACTTCCCCTCTCGTATTCCACCACTTTGACCCCGTTCAGCCAATGTTCAATATGATTTCCTTGTACAACGATACGTGCCTTATTCCATTCACCAGGAGGATTAATTTTTCGATTGGTGGCAACAATCAGATCATATAGGGAGGCATGTGTATGAGTTTGATGTACACCGTCAGGGTGGTTTTTATCATCCAGCAATTGGTATTCCAGTCCAAGAGGAGACGACTTACCATCTTTAGCAGGATAATACTTTACCACATATTTTATTCCACTATTGGCTCCTTTGGTAAGCCTGAATTCAAGCTTTAGATCAAAATCAGAGAATGTTTGTCTGGTTACGATACTCCCTCCGCCTGTACCCAGGACGGTAAGTGTTCCATTTTTAATTTCCCATCCGGTTTCAGGAAAGGTATCCGACGCGGCACTCTTCCATTCCTCTGTTGTTTTTCCGTCAAACAGCAGCTTCCAACCTTCCTGAATCTCTTGCTGGGTCAAGGTATTGAGTTTTTCACTAATGGCGATTTTGGGATTTTTTTCGTCCGGTATTTCAACCTGTGACCGGTTCCTTTGTGTGCAACTTGTAAACAGAATAAAGTTAATTAATAAAATGAAGGATGTTAACGTTTTTGCTTGAAGCAGATTATTTTTATGAAGCATTTTATGGTGATGTGTAGTGTCTTTTTGTTTATACATTTTAATATTTTTTTTACGAAGCTAATAAAATATTTAAACTATTAAGAACTGTACAGGTCGCTCCTGCAATGCTTGGTTTTTCGTTTGCATTGTTGTTCTATCAGGGGCTGTCCTTGTTTTTGTAATTTCTGTAAATGACAGTTTAGCTACTTTTTAGACACCCCCAGGTCGCTTATGAAGCGAATAATGTTTTCATGGATTCTGGTACTAATCCTCAAGAGAATTTTTCCTTTGAATTATTTGGCTACTCAATTACAATTTCGCCTGTTTCGAGAACTCTGTAGATTTTTTCATAATCACTATTTTTCTCTCCCCTTTTCAGAAAAATAAAATCGAATGATTCATTTTTTTCAATTAGTTGAGCTGCTTTACTCACCGCAGTAACGAGAACATCTCTGTATTTGATGCCTTCCCTGTTTCTGTCTGTCATCTCCATATTTATACTGAACCACATTCTTCCTGTATTAAAATCAGGATCAATGCCGGTATAGTGTTTCCATTGATAATGATCACAAAGGTATCCCCAGGGCAGGGCAATAGCGACCTTTGCATTTGAAACCAATTCTTCAGGTGACTTTTTTCTTGGGTTATTCCTGATATACTCTTTGAATTTCCGGGTTAACGCAAGTTGTTCAGAGAATGGTACATGATGGGCATGATCGGAAGTCCAGAACCAGAAATATTTTGCTCCCATTTCGTATGCCATTGGAAAAGTAATTTCCGCTGCTTCCGGAATCATCTGACCATAAATTGCTACTCCCCATTGTGCATTGAAATTACGGGAAGCACCTGTAAAAAAAGCATAGTGATATTTTATACACGATTCTGCATCATCCGGAAAATCGATTCCTAATTCGCTTTTAATTAATGCTGAGAACCATTCAGGATCAAACCTTCCTTCAAAACACCATCCTGAAATACCCGCTTCACATTCATACCAGATTGAGCTGGGAACGGTTTCCCATACAGGGTAATCCGGTTGCAGAATTTCCAGATCGCAGAAATCATATCCGGAATTTGTCAGAAGTTTATGAAGATTTCTCTGTCCATATCCACCATCACCCTGATACCTGCCCCGTGTTAGTTCTACAACAAGATTGGCAGCTCTGCCAGGGGAAACAAACTCCCTTGTCAATCCTTCAAAAGCCATTGCCCGTATAGCCGGCTCGTCCATATACATAACGGCTCCGAAAAAATTACTTCTGTAAAGGATTTCAGGCATTTTTTCAAAACCACTCCGGACAAGGAAATAAACCGGTTCATTAATAACCCACTGAAGATGATCATAAGGTATACGGAATATATTCATGCCCGCTTCTATCATGATTTTGTAATCTTCTTCTTTTAATTGTACATAGGTATAATCGATATCAGGTCCTTTCCATGTAGCTCCCGGCTGATGAATCCTTCCTGATCCGTCATCCTTGATGCTGCGGCTGTTTCCAATTAAAACATCCTCGTCAAGGATCAGTGTTTTTAAACTATCCAGATTCAGGGCAGGTGCATTTTTGCCGGTTTCGGATAAGGTTATTTGCTTACCAAGATACCAGCCGTTTTTAAAAAATGGAATATCAGGATCATGCAAAGTCAGGGTATGAGGTAACAGATTTTTAAAAAAATCGAATCTGGGTATTACAGCTTCACCCGATTGTGCTGATGTATATTCAATAGGTTCACTATTAGCCGGGAAAAGAATGTACCTGAGAACTTTTACTTCCTGATTGCATGGAGAAAGGAAATCCAGGGATGGAACCAGTATAGCTATGGAATAAAGTTTGTCTTTGCCCGAGAATGCTCCCAGATGAAACCATATTGCGTTGGTTTGATTTACCATCTCATTTTTTGGGTAGCTAATGACGATATGGCTTAGATCAGGTAATGAATCAAATGGTTCGCTTAATTCATATTTAGCCCATTGTCCTGTCAGTTTCCTGAATGAAATGGTTTTGTCGGCTGGAATTTGACAGGAAGCCAGAAGAATAGGAATTATCAGGTAAAAGAGCCTTAGAATTGTTTTCATGTGCTAATTGTTTTTATGTATTAAATGATTTTATCATTCATACAGCTAAGATAGACATTGCTTCATGATTATACAATTCCTGCAAAACCCATAAATGCCATGGCTAACAGTCCGGCAACAACGAAAGCAATGGGCACACTTTTCATTGTTTT
>DAOVQI010000117.1 GCA_030628785.1 Bacteroidota bacterium | reverse complement strand
ATGGAATGATGGAAGAGTGAAGAAGTCGAAGGGTCGAAAGGTCTATGAGTCGAAGAGGGAAGAATGCCTGCCCTGTGAAATGCGACGCAGGAGCTATTTCTACAGGGGAATAGTGGAATAATGGAAAGAAAAAACATTAATATAGGGTTTAAACAATTAATAAAATCTTTACAAAAGAAAATGAAGGAGGGTAATTGGGATGAAGCAAAGGGACAAAAGGGAGATGGAACAGTACCTTCCAGTATTTGTCAGATACTGGACGAGTCTAAAAAAAGATGATTAATGAATAACGCTTGCCCGACCTCTGGAGGGATTAGGATGTTACAAAACAGTTACAGATTGTTACAATTTTGTTGAAACTGATTGCATGGAGCCTGGGGGGAAGAGTGGAGCTCAGGAAATCGTCCGACTGCTCTGCCGGATGTAGGGTGGAGCGGACGAATAAGGAGTGAGCAGAGAATTTTGGCACTTGGAAATGGCAGGTTAAAAAGAAACTTCCCCTGTGGAACAGTGAGGTTTATCTTTCTTTCCTTTCTTTCGCGGCCCTCTCCTATCCAGATAACCACACTGCTTATCCACTGATCATCTTAAATATAGCTAACATATATCATTCATAGCGTAAACTATCCACAGGATTTTGCTTTGCTGATTTGGTTGATTGGTAAATTATTGTAATCCATGAAATGGCTAAAGCCAAAATGGCAGAAATTATAAATTCCTTAATCCCAATATCAAGGTGATAGGCAAATTTTTGAAGCCATTTTTGCATAAGAAAATACGCGGCTGGCCAGGCAAGGATATTAGCAAGAATTACAGGTCTTGAAAAATCCATGATCAATAATAAAATAATATCTTTAAAATCAGCTCCGTTCGCTTTTCGGATCCCTATTTCTTTTGTTTTCCTTTCTGCAACAAAAGCAGAAAGTCCTAACAACCCAAGGCATGCTATTACAATAGATAATATCGAGAAGTATGTGAAAAGCTTTCCGGTTACAAATTCTTCCTTATGGAGGTTTAAAAAATCCTGATCCAGGAAATAATACTCCACAGCTTCATCCGGTACAAACTTACGCCAGGTATCATGGATATATGAAATAGTTTGGGGCAGCTCCTCACTACTAACTTTAATTGCTGCATAAGCTTTATATCTCCATTTCGAATGGATCATTAATAAGGATCCAACCTCTTTATGTAACGACTGATATGAAAAATTCTTTGCAACTCCAATAATAGTGAACGGTTCGGAATCGTCTCCATCCGAAGAACGAAACTGCTCGCCAACCGGATTTTCTAATCCCAATTCCTTAACTAGTGACTCATTGATTACAGCGGATAATGAATCACCCTGATAATCTTCAGAAAAAAACCTTCCCTCAACCATTTCAATTTGGAACGTATTTATAAAATCATGGTCAATACCAACTACGCGGGGATTTATTATTTTGCCTGTTTGACCGGGTAGCGATAGAAAGTAACCATTAAATTGCCTACCGGGGACACTTTCCAGAAAAGTAACATTTCTTACATTATGGTTCGAAAGCAATTCATTTTTATAGGCATCCAGATTATTTCCTAGTTTCCACAATTTCTTAACAACGACTATATTTTCCTTGTCATACCCAAGATCTTTCTCCTGTATGTAAACAAGTTGGTTATGAATAATGAATGCACTTATGAAGAGGATTATTGAAATGATAAACTGAAAGACTACCAGTCCGTTTCTGAAATACTTTTTTCTTCCTGCAGAAAGTGACTGTCCTTTTATTACTTCCAGTATTTTAATTGATGAAAGATATAATGCTGAATATATTCCTGAGAAGATTCCCAGGATAATTGCTGTAAGGATCAGAAAGACAATAAATTGTGGATTTTCTGCATATTGAATTTGAATTTCTTTCATTGCTAAATTATTGAAATACGGAAGAATTGCTTCAATAATAATCATAGCAATAATCATTGACAGGAGACTATACAATATTGCCTCAAACAGAAACTGGGAAATTAACTTTTTTCTGGAAGATCCCATCACTTTTCGAATCCCCACTTCTTTTGATCTTATGGTAGCTCTTGCAGTAGATAAATTGGTAAAATTGATAGCTGCCAGAACCAAAATAATAACCGCAATAAAGGAGAAGAAGTATACATATATCTTACTCGAGTTAATCTCGATCTCAAAATCGGTATGAGAGGTAAGATGTATATCTTTAATCGGCTGAAGCCTCATTTTGTATGAATTGCCCGCGGCTATTACTTCATCGTATGTTGCTCCGAAAGCTTCAATTAATTCAGGTTCGAGATACTCTTTGATGATAGGAATACTTTTTTCCAGAAAGACTGATTCAGGAATACCATCTGCCATGACCAGATATGTATATGTCATATCATAATTGATCCAGGTAGTTCTCCTGGATATCCAATGAGATGAATAGGAGATCAGAATATCATAATGAAAATGTGAGTTAGATGGGCAATCCCCGGTAATTCCTATGATTTTATATTCTTTAGTATTGATTTGGATTGTTTTATCCAATGGATCTTCTTCACCGAAATACTTTTCTGCATAACTTCGGGTGAGTACAACAGAACCGGGATCACTGAGGGCAGTTTCAGGATCTCCGGCAATTAAGGGAAAAGAAAATACATCAAAAAAGCAGCTGTCAGCATAAAATACTCGTGATTCGGAAAATATCCTTTCCCCATACCTTACCGTTACATTAGCATCTTCAGTAGCAAAGAGCAACCTTGTCGATTTTAGTACTTCAGGTATTCTATCAACAAAAATCTGCCCCACCGCTGTACCCGTATGAACTACGTTGAGTTCATTATCCTGCATTAATGCTTCTACCTTGATTCGGTATATATTTACATAATTATCATGAAACTTATCATAACTCATCTCATCCCGCACATATAGAAATAGTAAAATGCTGCATACCAGGCCAATGGTAAGACCGGCAATATTTATCGATGAGAATCCTCTGTATTTCCAAAAATTCCGAACGATGATTTTAATAAAACTGTATATCATGGCAACAAAATTTAACAAATATATTATGATTATGAAACACTTTCTGCAAAAACAATCAATAGAAATGCCAGTTTATTAAAATGCGATAAATCAAGCTAGTACAAATAAAGTCCAAAGATCAATGGTAAAATATTTTTACCAATTGGTAAAAAATATTTACCTTGGGGGAAATTCTTGCCATGATAAAGGATAAAATTCTGATCGTGGATGATGATCCTTCGGTCATTGAAACCCTGGAAATAATCCTCACAAAAGATGAAAAGGAAGTGGATGGTATCAGCAATCCTAACATTATATCACAAACCCTGGATTCCAAAGAATATGATGTAATCCTGCTGGATATGAACTTTAAAGCAGGTATAATGAGTGGGAACGAAGGCTTTTATTGGCTAAAAGAGATCCGGAAAAAAAATCCGGATGTTTTGGTTATCATGATCACCGCCTATGGTGATTATGAATTAGTGGTCAGGGCAATAAAAGAAGGAGCAATTGATTTTGTCGTTAAACCCTGGGAAAATGAAAAGCTGATTTCAACCATAAATGCTGCCTGCAAATTGCAACGAACACGCAAAGAGCTAATTCAGGTTAATAAGAAAAACTATCAGTTAAGCAAAGAAATAAATCGGCCTGTTGAGGAGTTGATTGGTAGTTCGCCGAAAATGAATGAGCTAAAGGAAACCATTGAAAAAGTATCCGCAACGGATGCTAACGTTCTGATTCTTGGAGAAAACGGCACAGGGAAGGAATTAGTTGCCCGCAAAATTCATAGTTTATCAGAGCGAAGCAACCAGGTCTTCATAAGCGTCGACCTTGGATCATTAAATGAAAATCTATTCGAAAGTGAACTTTTTGGCCATAAAAAAGGTGCTTTTACCGATGCATTCGAAGACAAGACCGGAAGAATCGAAATAGCCTCAGGAGGAACATTGTTTCTGGATGAAATTGGCAATATACCACTTTCGTTGCAGCCGAAACTTCTGGGAGTTTTGCAAAACCGTGAAGTAAACCCCGTGGGAAGTAACAAACCTTATTCCTTTGATATCCGGCTGATATCTGCCACTAATAAGGATCTGCTAAATGAGATCGGACTTGGTACATTTCGCGAAGACCTCTTTTACAGGCTGAATACTGTGATAATCAAGGTACCTCCCCTGAGAGAGAGGGGAGACGATATTATTCATCTGGCAGAATATTTTCTGAAAAGATTTACAATAAAATATAATAGACCCGCTATTAAATTCAAGCATAGTGTATATGACAAACTTATTCATTATAAATGGCTTGGCAATGTAAGGGAATTAATGCATGCAGTAGAGAAAGCAGTGATATTGAGTTCGAAAGATATACTTACTGAACACGATTTTATTCTTGATAGCTACAGAAAACCACCAGACAACCCTGATTGGCCATTGAGATTTAAAGATATTGAAAAACAAGCCATTATTAGGGCACTGGAGAATAACAACCAAAGTATTGTGGGTGCATCCAGGGAATTAGGATTGACCAGGCAAACACTTTTTAATAAATGCAAAAAGTATGGTATCACATATTAAGGTGAGGTAGCAAAATGAAAATACGATTATTCGTTTTACAGCTTTTATTACGGCTTCTTATAATCCTTGTCACGATTTCAGTTGGCGTTTATTTTTATCTGCATGTAGATAAATTATTTTCGGTGGTAGGTGTTATCCTTTTTTTTATACTGCAAGTTGTGTTTCTTATCCAATATTGCAAAAGGATTGACAATGAATTAACCAATTATTTCGAATCTGTATCATGTGATGATTTTCAGTCAGTCAACACAAATTCCCCATTAATAGAACGACACAGTAATCTGGGTAATAGCCTGGAAAAATATAGAAAACATGTAGCAGAAATTAAAAAAGAAAGCCAGATCCAGCAAACCTTACTTAAGCGATTTCTTGAAAATGTTGACACTGGAATAATCCTTTCTGGCGATAACGGGCATATTTACTGGCTAAACTCTACAGCTCTCAAGCTTTTGGGTATAAACCGTTTCCATTCCATCCGGGATGTATGGAAAGCATATCCTGACCTGTCTGAAATTTTTGGGAAAATCAATCCCGGAGAGCGAAAAATCCACAAACTAAATAATGGGAATGATATTCTTACACTTATGTTGAGAAAAAGCGAATTCAAAACAGAAGAGAAGAGGCTGACTCTCTTTGCTTTTGATCATATAAGCAATGAATACTCTGACATAGAACAGGAATCATGGGAAAAGCTGATACGGGTAATTACCCATGAAATAATGAATACGCTGACACCAATTACAGCCCTTACTCAATCCATAAAGAAAGAACTGAAAGAGAATGGTGCCAATCAGGAAAGTATTCTTAAATCAACTGACAGAAGTCTTGATCTTATTGAAGACAGAAGTAAAGGATTGCTTGAGTTTGTTCATAAATACAGAAAAGTAACCTTAACACCACAGCTTAGTCGTACGAGAGTAAATGTTGCTGAACTCTTATACAACATCCGCCTTCTGTTTGAAAAAACCGAAAACATCAGTTTTGAGATTAAGATTAAACCGTTTGATATGGAACTGTTCATTGATAAAAACCTCTTTTCCCAGGTGATCGTAAATGTTATCAAAAACTCCCTGGAAGCGATGGATGTTAAGAAAAAGGGACAAATCAGGATTGATGCATTCAATGATATAAATAACAAATCAATAATAAGAATTAGGGATAGTGGCCCCGGTATTGATAAAGATCTGCTCGGCAAGATCTTCATACCTTTTTTTACTACCAAAAAAACGGGAACGGGTATTGGACTTGGGTATTCCAGAAAAATTGTGCGTTTACATGGTGGAACAATGGATATTCAAAGCGTTCCTAACATGGGTACAACTTGTACAATTACAGTATAATTAACGTACCAGAAGAATGGACACATTCTCCTCTTTTCAACCTCTCCATTTAAAAAAAACGACTCAGAGAGTCGTTCTATAAAAAAAGCTTTATTATGTTTTTCAATAAGAAAAAAACAGTTACTTTTGCAACGCTAAAGAAAATGGTGACGTAGTTCAGTTGGTTAGAATGCCGGCCTGTCACGCCGGAGGTCGCGAGTTCGAGTCTCGTCGTCACCGCAAAAAACAAAACCCCGTAAAGCGGGGTCTTTTATTTCTGACGACGGCGTTGCAAGCTTGCTTGCATAAGCCGGAGGAAGAAAATAAAATGAACCCGGATGCGAAGCAGACGGGTTTTGTTTTGTTGCAAGGTTTCCCCCTCTGAGTCCGCCGACCGAAGGGAGGCAGTCTCGTCGTCACCGCAAAATAAAATCATATCACCTGCCCAGCACTTCTCTTTTAATTCTTTGAATATGTCCGCGTCCCATGGCTTTTACCTCGCAGCCCAATTCAAAATACCGGTATATTTTTTCGTCAGTAAGAATACCGAAACAATCAATTATCACAACTGGTGAACCAGCAGATTTAACGATATCATCAGGCGACAGATCCATGTATTCTTTATGCGGAACAGCAAAAATTACGGCTTCAACTCCTCTCAGGGCTTTATCCAGGTCTTTCAGAACGGTAATATCTTTCAACTTATCCTGGTTTCTGAAAAAACGTTTCCATGAATGACCCGGTGCAGGATAAACATCCTGATTTTCCAGTTCATACCAATGTTCAACATAAGGATCGTGGATCCTCATTTCAGCACCCATTTCCGTTAGCTTGCGAACAACCAACTCACTGCCACTATATCGTGTATCACCAACATCCTGCCTGTAGCTTGCCCCACATATAAGAACATCTGCACCAGCAATATGTCTTGCCATATTACGCAATGCATCACGGGTAAGCTGGGCAACATGCAAACCACGTGTATCATTTATGTCAATTGCTGTAGGAGTAATTTTAAACATGGTATCACCATCTTCAAAGCCAAGAATATGCTTATAAGCCCAATAGCCCAAACCGCCATCTTTTGGAAGGCAGTAGCCTCCAATACCTGGGCCGGGGAAAATAATATTGCTATGGGTTGGTCGAACTTTTATGGCTTTAATAACTTTTACCAGGTCTACACCATTCTTTTCCGAAAACAAACTCCATTCATTCAGAAAAGCCAATATTGTAGCACGATAGGAATTCTCAACAATCTTAGTAGTTTCTGATTCAATCGGACGATCCATTACTGTTAGAGGATAATCACGTGTATTCAGCACTTCTTTTAAAAACTTTTCTACACGTTCCTGCGCCACCTGATCACAGCCGGCACAAACTCTCCAAAAATCCCGAATGCTCGATACGTATTCCTTCCCCGGCATTACGCGTTCAAAACTATGAGCAAGGATTGGTATGGTATCCAAACCACGCCGGGCAAATGCTTTTTTCAGTATAGGCCAGGCAATAAATTCTGTGGTTCCCGGTGCTACAGTCGTTTCGATTAAAACGAGGCAGTCAGGTGGTATCTTCTGACCAATGGTTTTCAGAGTAGCTTCAAGCGCAGCCATATCAGCTTCGCCGGTCCGCATATTGCCAAGGCCAGATTTAATATAATCGCATTGAACATCAACAACAACACAGTCTGCCAGGTTCAGACAGTCACTGTTAAATGTTGCTACCATGGTTTCTTTCTTGAGCACCGTACGCTCAATCATCTCATCAACCTCGGGGTCTTCTGCCTTTACAGGCGCAACTCCACGATTGAGCAGTGGTATCTTCCAGTAGCTCCTGACACTGGGCCTTTGACAACCAATAACAAACTTGGTTGAGGAACCATTTTCGTCTTCAGTATCAGCAACAATTGCAGCCATAACTGCTCCTACAAAGCCAATCCCCATAACAACAACAATTTCCTTATTGTCTTTACGTGCAAGTTCCACTAAATTTTTAACACGTTCATATTCTTTCTGATAATCCTGCTCTGGTGGCAAAACAAACTCTTCACCTGCCTGACTAACTGAAATGTTTTTTTTATTTTCCATCATCATAATAATTAATTGGATTAAAATTGTTTTAGTATTTTTACTCTGCAGAGAAACACAATTAAAAGAATTGTGGTGAAAAGTAGGAAAAAAAACCTTTAAAATCAATGGAAAATGAATCCAATCATTGAAAAATTAGCTAAACTCAAAATTATTCCCGTAATTAAAATTGAAAATTCAAATGCCACTGTTCCACTTGGAGAGGCTCTTATAAAGGGTGATCTGCCGGCAGCTGAAATAACCTACCGCACGGATGCTGCTGAAAATGTAATTAAAATAGTTAGAAAAAAATTTCCTGATATCTTGCTTGGGGCAGGAACGATCCTTACTATCGACCAGGTCAAATCGGCAATGAATGCAGGTGCTCAGTTTTTAGTCTCGCCAGGGTTTAACCCCCGGATTGTTGACTATTGCATAGAGAATAACATTACCATCATCCCCGGAATTAATACACCTTCAGAAATTGAACAGGCTTTGGAACGGCGATTAAGGTATCTAAAATTCTTTCCTGCCGAAGCTTCAGGCGGCTTATTGTACCTTAATGCCATGGCTGCCCCTTATATTAATGTAAAATTTATGCCAACCAGAGGGATAAACCTGAATAATCTGAAAGAATACCTTGCAAATAAATAT
>DAOVQI010000331.1 GCA_030628785.1 Bacteroidota bacterium | reverse complement strand
TCTCCAATTGAATTCAACCAAACAAACCCCGACAGGGGTTATTCATTGTTGTTTCCCGTCGGGACAGGCTATGAGATCGCCCCGATAGCTATAGCGGCGATCTCACCGAAGGTAATCGTTTATGAATCTTGGGATTTTAGTTACTCGTCAGACGACTCCCAGTCGTCTGACGAATAAAAAAACGACTCGGAGAGTCGTTCTACTTTTTTTTTCTTTTCTTATGAAAAAATTGTAACTTGTCCTTGAAAAAAGTATTGAATACTTTTAGGTAAGGAAAAATGGTTTATACATTTCGTATATTATCTCATGAGGAGGAGGATTTCGTAAGGGACTTTAAAATTCATTCCGAACAAACCTTTTTTGACTTTCACAATGCCATCCAGGACGAATTACGATGGGACAAATCCCAGATGGCTTCTTTTATCCTTACCAACGACAAGTGGGAAAAAGAAGGAGAAATCAACCTGTTCGATATGTCGGAGGATAGATCTTCCGATCTTCCGGTTATGCATAAGGCGGTATTAAAGGAGTTTTTTCAGGAAGAAAGACAGAAGATGCTTTACATGCACGACTTTTTCTCGGAAAGAGCCTTTTTTGTTGAATTGGCAAAGATAACAGAAGAAACAAAGGACAAGAAATACCCATCCTGTACCCGGGCGGAAGGAAGAACACCTCAGCAAATCCTGATTGAGGATAACAACATTGACAACATTTTGTACGGAGAATTTGAAGATGAAGATTTCGACGAAGATATCCGCTTTGACAATATTGATGATTACGGTGAATTCTAACCTGCAAAATTACCGCGGTAATTTTGCAGGTAGTTATTAGTTAATTGGAAATCTCTTTCCGCATTAAACAATCACTTCATTAATAAAATTAAAACATCCGAAAACAGAATCTTTCTTTTTTAATGGCTAAATCCCTTATAGTAGTATTGGGTCCTACCGGAATTGGCAAGACAGAAGTAGCCATTAAAATCGGACTTGAGTTGAAAACAGAGATCATTTCAGCCGATTCAAGACAGATTTACCGGGAGCTTCGTATTGGAACAGCCGTTCCTTCTGCCGAACAACTTAATGCTGTAACACATCATTTCATAGGAAATAAATCCGTTTTTGATTATTATAATGCCAGTATATACGAATTTGAAGTTCTGGAACTTCTCGAAAAATTATTTGTGAAGAAAAATCAGGTAGTTTTGGTTGGTGGTTCCGGGCTCTATATTGATGCTGTTTGTAAAGGTATAGATGATCTTCCCCCTGTGGACCATGAGATTCGAAACAAATTAAAAGAGCAATATGCCCATGAGGGAATTGAAAGCCTGAGACTTCAATTAAAATATTTGGATCCTGAATATTACCAAACCGTTGATTTGAAAAATCCAAAACGATTGATCAGGGCTCTGGAAATTTCAATTTCTACCGGAAAACCTTACTCCAATCTACTCAGAAAAAAGGATAAACCAAGAAACTTCAGTATAGTGAAAATCGGGTTAAACCGGGAGCGTAATGAACTGTATGAACAGATTAACCAAAGGGTTGATTTTATGATTGAAACAGGACTGGTTGAGGAGGCGGAGAAGTTTTTCCACCACAGAAATTTAAATTCTCTAAATACGGTTGGTTACAGGGAACTTTTTGAATATTTCGAGGGGGAGATTTCCCTGGAGAAAGCTGTTGAACTGATTAAAAGGAACTCCAGAAGATATGCCAAGCGTCAGTTGTCCTGGTTCGCCAGGGATAAGGAAATACACTGGTTTCATCCGGAGGAAAGGGAAAAGATTTTGTTATTTATTAAAAGATGAATAAAAAACATAAGTTCGAAATAAACTGTAATGGTTACGGTTCTCGGTGCTGGGTGCTGGGCCTGCCCCGTGAAATGCGACGAAGGAGCATATTTCACTGGGGTGCTGGGTGCTGGGTACTGGGTGCCGGGCCTGCCCCGCAGGGAAGTTTACCCTGTGAAATTGCTTGCCCTGTGTAATCCACGAAGTGGTGCAACGCAATTACACAGGGCGGGCAATATTTAACAGGGAATGACTGTGTCGGGGTTCACCCTGTGAAACAGCAACTTCGTTGCTCCCAGCTATGCTGGGGTTTCACAGGGTAAAATTTGAGGTACGAAAACATTTCATCAGGGAAGGAGCATATTTCACTGGGGTTCTCCGTTTTTTTCAACTCGTCGGACGAACTGAAGTCGTCTGACGAGAAGTTCTCTGTTAGTTAGTTATTATTATTGATACTGGTAACTGCGGACTGATGACTAATTCGGTTCTCAGTTCTCAGTTTTCAGTTCTCGGTTTCGGTTCGGTTCAGAGTTACAAGTTATATGTTTTGTCATAGGCAACTTTTCTTTATAGAGTATTTAACAACTTAGGATATATTGTAAGAGAAAGTAGAAACAAAGGTTATAAAAAATTTGCAGGTTTGGCAAGAACCAATTTCATTGTATGTTTTATCCTCAAAAGGATTGTTTCAATTGTATAGAAAACATTATTCCAGTATTCCCCGCCCGAACGTACCGTTCGGTACGGGCGGGCATCATTCCTAATTTGTTGGAGTAAGAGATGAATAAAAAATTGAATCATTAAAAAATCAAATTCATGACTGTTGAGAATATACGAAATTTCGTCGTCCGGGTTTACGGATTAATCATCAATGATAAAAAGGAAGTTTTACTCACTGATGAATATCAGCTAGGAATGAAAATGACTAAATTTCCGGGAGGCGGACTGGAATTTGGTGAAGGTCCGGTTGATTGCATCAAACGGGAAGCGTATGAAGAATTCGGCCAGGAAGTGAAGGTGATTGATCACTTCTACACCACAGAATTTTTCCAGAAAGCACTTTTTTATAAAAAACATCAACTCATTAGCATTTACTATCTTTTGGAATTCAAAGACAGGATCCGGTTCAAAATTTCAGATAAATCCTTTGATTTTCCTGAATTAAAAGAAGGCAACCAGTCCTTCAGATGGAAGGCTATTAAGGACCTTATTGAGGATGATGTAAGTTTTCCAATTGATAAGGTAGTAGTAAAACTGTTAAAGGAAAAATTTACATTAAAATAAATGGTTCATCCGGATAATGCATAGGTAAATATTAGTTCTCTCAACATTTAAGTTGCTATCCAAAGACAAGACCATCGGTCTTGGATTATTGTAGTAAGACCGCAATATAAATAAATTTAAAACTCCATCGGAGTTGCCGGGATTTCTATTAATTGGTTTTCTTCTACAATAATCGAACACCGATGGTGTTCTTTTTCAAGTAATTAAAGTTATGCTTTTTATAATTTATTTCAAACTCATGCTAATATAGCTTTAGCATAGTTCATCCAGCTCATCTCGGCAGAGGTTTTTGCCACATTTTCCCTGGGGATGGGTGTTTCAATGGATTTTATCATGGCTTCTGCCATGGAATCAATTTTATCAGGATCAGCAAGGTATCCGTTATACCCGTCGATTATAGTTTCAGGAAAATGTCCAACCCTTGTTGCAAGAATGGGTAGTCTGAAATTATAGGCTACGGATTCAACCCCGGAAGGAGTGGCAGTAAGATAATACAAAACAATGGCATGGCTTACCTGGAAGTATTTATGTACTTCCTCGTTGGGAACAAATTCATTGATCAGTGAAACCCTGTCTTTTATTCCCAACTGGTCGATCAGGTCAAGCGGTCTGTAATCTCTTTCATCATCCTGTTTCCGTAAAAAAACAGACTTCAACAAACCAAAAGTCGCTTTTTTAACCCGGGTAGTGATTTTCTTTGAATCCAGGGTGTTCCAGAATGACTCGCCAACGATCAGAAGAGATATATCATCCCTGGTTTCCGCTACCTTTGCAAAAGCTCTAATAGCATTATGCAAACCCTTGTACTTTCTGATAAATCCAAAAAAGAGAAAGGT
>DAOVQI010000078.1 GCA_030628785.1 Bacteroidota bacterium | reverse complement strand
TTCCGGGCGATTCCTAAATGATTCAATGGGAGCATATATTGCCAAACAAACCTTAAAAAAAATCATCGCTTCCAACAAAAACATAAGAGAGGCAAAGATCCTGATTATGGGAGCAACTTTTAAGGAAAACATAAGTGATATAAGAAATTCCAAAGTTGGCGATATTGTCAATGAATTAAAATCCTTTGGAACTATTATCGATGTTATCGATCCTTATGCAAAAAACGGAGAAGTCAAAAAAGAATACGGATTTGAAATTAAAGAAAAAGCAGGTAAAAATTACGACGTTATTATTGTAGCTGTAAATCATAAGGAATATACGGATCTGGATGAGGAGTTTTTTATATCGATCAGTAATCATGATCCCGTTTTGATAGATGTAAAAGGGATCTACAGGAATAAAATAAAAAAAATAAACTATTGGAGTTTGTAGCATGAACAAACAAATTTTAGTTACCGGAGGTACGGGTTATATCGGATCACATACAACAGTCGAGTTAATTGAAGAAGGATTTGATCCTGTTATTGTGGATAACCTTTCAAATTCAAAAATAGAAGTCCTCGATGGTATTGAAGAAATAACAGGCATACGCCCGCACTTTGAAAAATTTGATCTTCGTGACAAAATTGATCTAGATGAATTCTTTAAAAAATATCCCAATATTGAAGCCATCATTCATTTTGCTGCCTCAAAAGCGGTTGGTGAATCGGTTGAAAAACCCCTTTTATATTACAGAAACAATTTAGTTTCACTAATAAATCTGCTTGAGGCCATGCCTGCCTTCAAAATTCCTTTTATGGTTTTTTCTTCTTCATGCACTGTTTACGGTCAGCCGGATGAACTGCCTGTTACCGAAGCATCTCCGTTTAAAAAAGCTTTTTCCCCCTATGGTAATACCAAAAAAATATCCGAAGAAATCATACAAGATACTATTGATACAAATCCATTTATCAAAGCGATATCTTTACGGTATTTTAATCCTATCGGAGCCCACTCTTCTGCAATTATTGGCGAATTGCCCCTGGGTGTACCTGATAACCTTATACCATTCATTACACAAACAGCCATTGGTATCAGGGATTATTTAAGAGTTTTTGGGGATGATTATAATACTCCGGATGGCTCCTGCATACGTGATTATATTCATATTGTGGATCTGGCGAAAGCCCACGTTGTTGCAATAAAACGGCTGCTCGAAAAAAAATACAAATTAAATTACGAAATTTTTAATCTTGGGACGGGAAGAGGTGTATCGGTATTTGAGGCGATCAGATCTTTTGAGAAGGCATCGGGTCAAAAACTAAATTACCGGATTGTTGATCGCCGTCCCGGTGATATTGAACAAGTATGGGCTGATACGAGTTATGCAAATGAGGAATTGAGGTGGAAAGCTGAATTATCCCTTTACGATGCAATGCTTTCGGCCTGGAATTGGGAAAAAAAATACAGACAAAAGGGGGGGGATAAAACCGTTACATAAGATCATTTACATAAAAAGTAACTAATCAATATATTGAAAAAGATGTGAAATGTTATATGTTATCCGTTATTAGTTATAGGTTAAATGTTATATGTTAATTGTTATTAGTTTACTTTAAAGGATCAAGAAGGAAAATTACTCACAAAGTAATGCTTGCTCTGTGAAATAAACTTCGTTTTTAAAATTTCATGGGGCCTGTGGCAAAGCTTTGAAGATCTTGATTAACTGCTTGTCCCCGAGGTCCCAAAATATCAAAACAGGGTAGACGGCGAGGCAGGGTAGAAAAGCATATAGAAATTTTAGGAAATATGCTATGGCATGAATAAAAAAAATCCTACCTGAAAAAAATATGCACTTACAGATGGTATGAGAAGATGCTCCCGTTCCACTACTGAAAATATAGCAAAAGCCTAATAACTTATAACCTATAACAAATAACAATTATCCTGTTTTCAAAAAGAGACACTGGAGAACTGAATTGAGTTTATCTATAAAATCGGATATCATAATTTAAGCACCAAATAATAAGCATCAAATATCAAAATTCAAATATCAAATAATATTCAATGTACGAAAAAACAAATTCCAAACAGCAGCTATTCAATAATTTTTTGGTTTTTCGGTCATTACGATTTGAGATTTATTTGTACTTTGGTGCTTGTAATTTGTTATTTTTTAAAAAATTCTAAATGTTTAGTTTATAGACAGACTCTAATTAGTAACACTAAAAAAATGAGAAAAACAATACTTATAACAGGGGGTGCTGGTTTTATTGGTTCTCATGTAGTTCGGTTATTTGTAAAAAAATACCCGGATTACAATATCATCAACCTCGATAAGCTTACCTATGCCGGTAATTTGGAAAACTTAAAAGATATTGAAAACGCTGATAATTATTTTTTTGAAAAAGGAGACATCAACGATCCGGTGTTCGTTTCGGGATTTTTTCAAAAACACCTGTTCGATGGCGTTATCCATCTTGCTGCCGAATCTCATGTCGACCGGTCCATTCTTGCCCCGATGGATTTCATAAATACCAATATAATCGGAACGGTAAACCTGCTAAATTCATCGAGAGAAATCTGGGCAGGGAATATGCAGGAGAAGCGGTTTTATCATATTTCAACCGATGAAGTTTTTGGTTCATTAGGAAAAGACGGATCCTTTACTGAGACCACTCCCTATGATCCCCGCAGTCCATACTCTGCTTCCAAAGCCAGTTCAGATCACCTGGTAAGAGCATACTTCCATACATACAACTTGCCAATTGTGATTTCTAATTGCTCAAACAATTACGGACCTTACCAGTTTCCTGAAAAATTAATACCCCTTTCTATTAATAACATATTAAATCAAAAACAAATTCCGGTATACGGGAAAGGGGAGAATATCAGGGATTGGCTGTACGTCGAGGATCATGCAAAGGCAATTGACCTCATATTTCATCAGGGTGAAAACGGTGAAACATACAATGTCGGAGGTAATAATGAATGGAAGAACATTGACCTTATCCAAAAACTTTGCCGGATTATGGATAAAAAACTAAACCGTACACCAGGCGCTTCTGAGAAATTAATCACATTTGTAAAAGACCGGGCGGGACACGACCTGAGGTATGCTATCGATTCTTCAAAAATCAGGAAAGAACTGAAATGGGTTCCCTTAGTCGATTTTGAAAAAGGATTGAAACTAACTGCGGAATGGTATCTGCAAAACAAGGAATGGCTCAACAATGTTATCTCAGGTGAATACGAAAAGTATTACGACGATCAATACTTAAAAAGATAATAAGGGTTTGTCTGCAAAATGGGAATGCTGCTGTAAAGATTACTCTACGGTAACCGATTTTGCCAGGTTTCTGGGTTGATCAACGTTGCATCCCCGCAATACGCCAATGTGATACGAAAGCAATTGGAGAGGAACAACCGTTAACAAAGGTGCGAAGATAACATTTGTTTCAGGAACTTCCAGAATATGATCCGCAAGATCTTTAATGACTGTATCTCCTTCCGAAACAACTGCTATTACAATTCCCTTTCTTGCTTTAACCTCCTGGATATTGGTAACTATTTTATTATAAGAATTGTCCTTGGTTGCAATTACCACAACAGGCATGTTTTCATCGATCAGGGCAATCGGGCCGTGTTTCATTTCAGCGGCAGGATAACCTTCCGCATGTATATATGAAATTTCCTTAAGTTTTAAAGCTCCCTCCAAAGCTACCGGAAACAAGTAACCCCGTCCCAAATAAATGAAATTCGTCGCATCTTTGTATAGCCCGGCTATGGTTTTAAACTTGTCATTTTGTTTCAGAATTTTTTCAATCTTTTCAGGTACATTTATCAATTCATTAACCAATCCGGTAAATTTTTCTTCATCCAGTATCTTTTTTTCTTTTCCTATCAGAAGTGCAACCATGGTTAAAACAGTCACCTGTGCTGTAAATGCCTTTGTAGATGCCACTCCGATTTCAGGCCCTGCATGAGTGTACACTCCAGCGTCGGTTTCTCGTGGAATACTTGAACCAACCACATTACAAATTCCCAATACCAAAACACCCTCTTTCTTAGCCTGCCGTATTGCTGCAAGTGTATCAGCCGTCTCACCGCTTTGACTAACAGCAATCACAACATCATCTTTACAAATAATGGGATTCCGGTACCTGAATTCAGACGCATATTCAACTTCAACCGGTATCCTTGCAAACTCCTCAATCAGATATTCTCCAACCAGACCGGCATGCCATGAGGTTCCGCATCCAATAATAATTATCCGTTTTGCCTTTATCAATTGTGGTAATACATCAAACAATCCGCCTAAATGAATTTCAGTAAAATCGTTGGTTATCCTGCCTCTGAAAGTATCCAGAATCGATCTTGGCTGCTCAAATATTTCCTTTAGCATGAAATGCGCAAAGTTATTTTTCTCTATATCACCAATGTCAAGGTCAATGGTCTGAATTTGTGGGGTCAGGATTTCATTCCGGATGGTTTTTAAACTGAGCTCTCCTTTTTTTATAACAGCAATATCATCATCGTGAAGGTAAATAACACTATTGGTATGTTCAACAATAGGTGTTGCGTCAGAAGCTATTAAATATTCATTATTACCTACTCCAATAACCATTGGGCTTCCTTTCCTCGCCGCAATGAGTTGATCCGGTTCATTTGTACAAATAACAATCAGCCCATAGGCGCCAATTACTTTTGTTAAGGCAAGCCGTACGGCAATTTCAGCATTGACCTTTCCTTTAAGATAAATATACTCGATTAAATTTGCCAGGACCTCCGTATCAGTCTCACTCTTAAAATGATATCCCCTGTCCTGAAGTCTTTTTTTTAACCGTACATAATTCTCAATAATACCGTTATGAATAATGATAAAATGCCCGTTTTCCGACATATGGGGATGTGCATTAATATCATTTGGCTCTCCATGAGTTGCCCAACGGGTATGACCTATCCCAATTTTCCCGGATTTGTCCTTATTCTGAATATGAGTTTCAAGATCGACAACCCTGCCCTTACATTTATAGATTTTTGATTTCCCGTCAATCAACGATACTCCTGCTGAATCATATCCCCGGTATTCCAACCGTTTTAACCCATTGATAATAATCGGGAGTGCTTCCTTTTCTCCAATGTAACCAACAATACCACACATTGTTTTTTTGATTAATATGAGTTCATGATAATTAGAGTCCGCCTATAAACTCCAATGATCTTACAGATAAACAAATCAGGTAATCAGTTTATTATTAAATAATTGTTAATAACCATTAAAGCCTGGAATAGGTAAGTTTTAACTGTATTTTATTTGAATTTTTTCCATTCGACAGAACAACTCTGTGAGGTGATATTTCACTATTGCCGACAAAAAGATATAATGATGTATCATCAAACTTATCTAAAAAATAGCCTTGTAAGTGAGTAGTGATTCTAAAACTGTAGCAACTATTTTCATCATCCAGTTTTCCTCCAAAATAATCACCTCCCAGTGGTGGTACAGCATCAATAATATACCAAAACCTGTCGTTTTCATCCCTGGTTTTTAATTCCAATTTTTCAGGAGGCGGGAAGTTTTCAGAAAACGGATCATTAGCAGATAAACTTATAATTATTTCTGCATTATTTATCGCAATGGAGTCTCTCAGGGAGTTCCTCCATGATTCCAGAAAGGGGAAATCAATTCTTGTATAAACACCACCCATACCCATGGCGTATATTACAGTGTCACGAATCGAATCATCGAGATGGGAAATTTCATAAGCAACATCGGCAGTCTCATAATCATGTGAAAAACGGTTTATTCTGACACTCGATTCATTGATTACAAAATCATATGAGATTGTATCGGTGTCGGTATGATAATATATGGTCAGTTTGGAATCAGAAGACAAAAGATTTAAATTAACAATGCCACCTCCTTCCAAAACATTTTGGGAAGTAACATAGAGCCCCTTGAATACTTCTAACAATTCCTCCTGATGTTCATAATTCCCAAAATCAACAATTTTCTGTGCGATGGAAACATCAAGTTTAACGCTTACCAATGTATCATTTGGCTGGAAGGTTGTAGTACCGATCAAAGACTCATTCAATATTCCTTCCAAACTCAAATTGGAATAATATGAGGAATCCTTATAAAAATCTTTAATAAGTTCATAAACCTCCAGTATTTGTTTTGTTTCTCCATCACCATAGAAACCGTCCGTAAGAAGAAAAAGCACAAGAGAATCGGTAACCGGATCAGTACCAAAGTCCTTCGGTTCGGATAACCTTGCCTGAGTAATAAAATCAGCCTTACTGGTACCAAAAACCGGATCTACTTTACTTCCAAGCAAGGCTCGGCCCATTATATCAGAACGTACTGAATCTGCAGAATATGTATAGGCATCAAGCGTAAAATCATCGGTATATTTTACATTTATTTTTTCACCTGGAGGCATAATATTACCTCCTAGATCACTGGCTTCATTTTCACATCCGGTAAGGAAAGCAAAAAACAGAAAAACCGCAGGGATCGCGGTTATAAGTGTAAGTATTTTAAAAAATAATGATTTGAAAAAACTAGACGGATTCAATAACATCGGAAGATAATATTTCATCATAAAACCGTGCATAAGCATTAACATAATCTTTCTCATTTTGATATTCCAAAACGGGCATTTTTCTTTTGTTTATAAAATCCCGAATATTTGGGTTAATATTTTCACTTGCAATAATCGCGCCATCCGCTTTCGAGAGAGCTAGTTTACTCAAATTAATATAATTTGGATTTCGAATTAAGGCAATATCCTTATCCGAAACCCCATCTATTAAAAGCTTATTTCTAAAAGAATATTTTAATGGTTTTTTAAAATCATCCTCATAAACCGAATACACTACTTTTGTATGGCTAAATAAGGGATCATCCCTGTAAGCGGTCTTAATATACATTGGTATCAAACTGGCCATCCAGCCATGACAATGGACCAGATCAGGTGGCCACCTGAGTTTTTTGACGGTTTCAAGAACTCCCCGGGCAAAGAATATTGTCCTTTCATCATTATCGGTGAATTCTTTGCCATCTTCATCAGAAAAAATAAATTTTCTTTGAAAATAATCTTCATTATCAATAAAATAAACCTGCATGCGGGCCGATTGAATTGAAGCAACCTTAATGATCAATGGATGATCGGAATCATTAATGATCAGGTTCATCCCGGATAAACGAATTACCTCATGAAGTTGGTTCCTTCTTTCGTTGATCGTGCCAAATTTAGGCATGAAGGTCCTTATTTCCTTGCCGTGCTCCTGAATCCCCTGGGGAAGATAACGTCCGATAATGGACATTTCACTCTCCGGCAAATAGGGTGTAATTTCTTGAGTAACAAATAATACCTTAAGCTTTTCCATCAATCCTTCCCCGCTTGTAAATACTGTGCAAAATTAATAAAAATATTCATATTCTTATAAACAATGCCTTCCAATTCTCTGGATATGATTTAATATTAAGCATTTTGCCAGTATACACCTGCCTTTTGCAGATTTATTATAACCTGATCTATTACTCAATGTGAGATCGTTTTGTTTAGTTCGGTTGAATTTTTCAGGTTTCATTATAACTTTGCAAGGTAATTTTCAGACGATGATCATACACGACCAAATTAAATTTCTGACCGATGAAATTAATCATCTTCGATCAGATGGAAAGAAACTGGGTTTGGTGCCGACCATGGGGGCCTTGCACGATGGACACCTCTCATTAGTGAAGCATTCATTCAGGGATAACGACCTCACTGCCGTAAGTATTTTTGTAAACCCCATACAATTCAACAACAGAGAAGATTTAAAAAAATATCCGGGAGATCTCCAAAAAGACCTCGAAAAACTGGGTAAGATCTTAAGACAAAATGACCTTGTTTTTACTCCTGATGTAAATGAAATGTACCGGGACCCGGTTACTCATATTTTCGATTTCGGTAATCTGAACAAAGTTATGGAGGGCAAATACAGGAAGGGACATTTTAACGGAGTGGCCATTATTGTAAGCAAACTTTTAGAAATTTTCCAACCCGATAAAGCATATTTCGGACAAAAAGATTTTCAACAACTGGTTATCATTAAGTCTTTGGTTAAACAACTTGATTTACCTGTTACCATTGTTTCTTGCCCAATCGTCAGGGAACATGATGGCCTGGCAATGAGTTCAAGAAATGTTTTACTTTTGGAGAAACAAAGAAAAGAAGCTGCCTTAATCCCTGAGACCCTTTTTTCAGCCGTTCAAAAATCAAAAAGCCTGAGTGTGAAAGAACTAAAAAGATGGGTGATAAAGAGAATAAATAATAATCCTGAGTTAAGGGTAGAATATTTTGAAATTGTCGATAATATCGAATTATTTCCGATAAAATCATGGGAAGAAAAAAAGGAAAAATACGGCTGTATTGCCGTAAACGTTGGAACAGTTCGTTTAATTGATAATGTAAAGTTTCCAGAATAGATCGAAAAAGTTAATCCAGATTATTCCTAACGTAGCACAAGATTATAAACAAAAACATTTGTTACAAGTTACATGTTGTGCCATAGGCATCCCTACGGGACAAGTTACAGGGAAAAAAAATCTGAAACTTGTAACCCGTAACCTGCAACTATCTAATAGCCAATAACTTAAAGCATCCTGAAATAATTATTTAATTTTTCAATTATGTTTTCACTGAAAAATAATATTAAAAGATCACTTTCCTTTTTATTTTTGTACTGAAATAAAATTAACACACCATGTTTATCGAGGTAATTAAATCCAAAATTCATAAGGTAACGGTTTCGGAGGCGAATTTGCAATATGTGGGAAGCATTACGATTGATGAAGATTTGATGGATGCCGCCAATATTGTTGAAAATGAGAAAGTTCAGATAGTAAATGTTAATAACGGTGAACGTCTGGAGACATATGTAATCAAAGCAGAAAGAGGTTCCGGTAAGATTTGTCTGAATGGTCCTGCTGCCCGGAAAGCTGTCATTGGCGATATCATAATTATTTTTTCCTATGCATTACTGGATGCCAATGAGGCTAAATCCTTTAAACCAAACATAATATTTCCTGATACGGCTACCAATAAACTCATTTAGTTAACTCCTTGAAAAAAAGATTTTTAAAAATACTCTATTACCTGGTATTCCTTGCCCTGGGAATCCTGTTGTTATATTTCGCCTTTAGAGGAATAAACCTTAATGAACTCCTGATTGGTTTAAAAAGTGCAAATTATTCTTGGGTTTTCTTATCTCTTATTTTCGCATTTTTTGGATTTCTTATCCGGGCTTATCGTTGGAATCTGTTGATCGAACCTTTAGGATATAATCCAAGCCTGAGAAACACTTTCTATGCTGTGGCGATTGGTTATCTGGCAAATTTTGCACTGCCCAGGTTAGGTGAAATCACCCGCTGTGGCACGTTGAATAAAACGGAAAACACTCCTTTCGACGCTTTGTTGGGAACCGTTATTGTTGAGCGTGTAATTGATGTTATTAGCCTGTTTATACTTGTTCTCCTTATCTTTTTTGTAAAAATGGAATTTTTCGGGAACTTCCTGAAGGAATATATATTTCTTCCCCTGATTCGAAAATTTTCCGGCTTTTTTGATTTTTCCCTTTTATCTTGGCTGGTTTTCTTTGGAATCACCCTTATCATTGGGGCTACATACTTTGCATTTAAGGAAAGGCTTTCTAAAATGAGCCTTTTTCAAAAAACAAATAAAATTTTATCAGGTGTCATATCGGGATTAAAAACGGTTTATAAACTAAAAAAAAGAAGAACTTTTTTATTACTTACCATATTACTTTGGGTGGTATATTTTTTTATGACCTGGATAGTGGTATTTGCTATTCCTGAAACTTCTCATCTGAAACCACTGGACGGTTTGTTTCTTTTAATCATTGGAAGTTTGGGAATGGCAGCTCCCGTACAAGGTGGAATAGGTGCATTTCACTGGATTGTTTCCCTGGGATTAACCCTTTATGGTATTCCAAAAAGTGACGGATTGGTTTTTGCCACCCTGTCTCATGAGTCTCAAGCTATTTTTATTGTTCTTCTGGGTAGTTTTTCTATTTTTATGCTCATTCTGCAACAAAAAAAAAATTAAGAACATAGCTTCGCAAAGTAATTAAAAAAGCAATATTTGATTGATATTTTATACTAATTTTGGTTATTCCCAAAGGCTAAGGCTGAGGCTAAGGAAGATAAAAGGTTTTAGGATTTTAAGAAATTATTATTTGAAATGACATACTAAAGTGAAGAAAATAAGATAAAGGTATGTCATAAAGACAAAAAAATAAGTCTAAATGAAGGCTAAAAGGTTAA